>PCUL01000413.1:0-784 GCA_002771745.1 Bacteroidetes bacterium CG18_big_fil_WC_8_21_14_2_50_41_14 | reverse complement strand
TCCGGCAAGTATCAGTATCCAAAACATGAGTGGGCTTACTTTTAAAACCCTTACAACCAAAAGGCAACAGGATCAGACCATTCTTATTACCCTTGATTGGATGCCTGGCATCTATATCGCCGGACTGAAGGTGAATGGAAAATTAATGGAAAGTGTTAAATTCACTATTATTGATTAATGTTTAGGAAAGATTGGGACCGGAAATTAGAAACAACATGCTTCTTCCGGTTTCAGTCTTTCTTTTATAAAATAATAAATAAATGAGAAGATCAATAATAATATTTTTCATTACAATTTCAGTAACCCTTCACGCTCAAAGATGGATCACTACCTTTGGAATACCTAATCAAAATGATGCTGTATACGACTTAATAGAGGATTATGACAAGGGATATTATCTGGTTGGTTATGAAGTTATAGATAACAAAAATATTGTGGGGTGGAATATCAAAACTGATATTAACGGCAATATGTTATGGGACAAAAAGCTGGTTCATCCACAAATTACAGAGGGATTTGCAGTTTGCAAAGATGTCGCTGGTAATAAATACGTTACAGGGGTTGATTTTACTGATGATAGTAATACGCCGTTTTTAGTAAAATTTAATGCCTGTGGTGAGAAAGTCTGGTGTTCCTTATTAAAGCACTGGGATTTCCTTTGGGGTTCCCCTATTGATATAATTTTCAATGACGAAGGAAATATAGTGGTGTTGGCCCGTTTTGAAGACGGAGGGCAACAGATCAACCAGGTATTCTTGCTATGTTACAGCTCTGACGGCGAACT
>PCUL01000206.1 GCA_002771745.1 Bacteroidetes bacterium CG18_big_fil_WC_8_21_14_2_50_41_14 | reverse complement strand
TTGAAATGGATAAAACTATTTTACAAGCCTTTTGGTTTAAACGTTGGATCGTTTGGGGATGCATTTTTGTTTACGACTGTGGGCTGGCAAATTTATCTTTTAAATATTCCACAAAATTGATGAATTTTAATGATTTGTAACTATCCTTTACCAACGAAATCCAGTCATCAGTCTTGTTATTAACAGACATATTCCAATACTTTTCTAAAATATCAACATCTGTTTCTTTCAATATATATTTCAATTCACATATTGAATTTGACAACCTGAAAATAATCTGCGGAATACCAACATATTGTTTTCCCTTCCATTCAATTATTCCTTGTCCACCAGCTGTGAACACATCTCTAATATTTGGACAAACTATTCCTTCAGAGTTAACTAACCAAACTGCGAGACGATTAAATTTATCAGGTCGATTGCTAAAAACCTCGGGAAATAGAATCATTGATTTCAGCATATAATGTTTTCTTATTTCAACAGGCAGATTATTCCAAAGTTTAATTATCAAACCAGTAGATTTCGGCTCTTCTTGGTCTAGCCACCAAACTTCTTCTCCCTTTTTTAAAAATTGTCTGTAATAATCAGTAATAGGCTTTATAGGATTTGGGTAATTTCTTAACGTATCATATGGAATATCAAGCTTATCAAAAATTGTTTGACCGACTTGTAAATCCATGTTAATCAAATAACGTGGTGAATGCGTTACTACTACGTCAGAGAGACAATCTTCATAAGGTCGGCATTTAAATTCCACTGGATTTACCATTTTTCCAAAAAGCATGAAAATCCGTTCTATACCATCTACCCTTGTACTTTCAAGAATAGAATTACCAGTGGATGTCCAGTAATTTTTTGAAGTTGTTTTTACCTCTACTCCATAAAATTTATTAGCAATAATGTCAGGGAATTTCTGCCCAGAGATTAACTCAATGGAATTTTCAAATGGTGTACCTTTTGCATTTTCATTCATCGCATCGGCAACAACATTCTCTAATTTATTGCCTAATAAATCAAGATATTTTGTTTGATTCTTCTTTGACTCAAACTGGAGTGTTTGAATTGTGTTATCAAGCAATGACTGAAATATCAGCTAGTTTGGTTCTGGGTTACACGATGAATCTGCTTTTAAAATGTTGCTCCAAAAAATCAGGATTAGGATAAAACTTATCAGGAAGATTAATCGATTGATTTTCATGTCTTTTAAAAAATGATTGATACGTTTCCTTTTCTCCAATTATGTCTAATGATGGTGAAATTTGAACTTTATAATCGCTACGAATACCTAAATAACCAAGCTCAAAAGCTTTATCATGAATACTACATAAACACAACCCATTTTCTGGATTTAACCTATTTGTTTGATTCGATGACCATTTTATGATATGGCTCGCAACCAACAAACTATTAATATTTAAATTACAAATTGCACAAGAATTTGAATAGTTATTCAACACTACTTTTCTAAATAATGATTGATTTACTCTTGTCTTTACAAGCCTTGCAATATCAATACCTTCTTTGCCATTTAAAACATCACGCTCAATGTATTCAATATCTTGCTTTTCAAGTGCAATTTCTTCGACCTTTTTATTCTGATATTTAGCCAAAAGAACTTCGCTTTCGTAAAGCATTTCATCCCAATTACTGGCAAATTCATTATATATTTCTATTGCATTTTTCCCGGGATTGGCTAATCCCTTAACTCTATCTTTATGTTTTGGGTCTTGTCTTGATAAATGAACTAATTTAAATGCTACGGCTCCGGGTGTTTTACCAATAAGGCTTGCAAGCTTAATAACTTCAGAATTATGATAATTAAACTGACCATAACGTAATTTAGTGTATAAGTTCATTACTAACATGAACT
>PCUL01000300.1:5741-14092 GCA_002771745.1 Bacteroidetes bacterium CG18_big_fil_WC_8_21_14_2_50_41_14 | reverse complement strand
TGGCCTTTCAAATAGATGCTTTGATGAAATACAAACACCTGTCGCTGGATGAAGCAGCCCGGCACATGATTTTTGAAGTATTAAAACCTATCGGAGGAGAGGGGGGCGTGATTGCGCTCGATACATTGGGAAATATATCCATGCCGTTTAACACAGCCGGCATGTACAGAGGAACTATCACTTCTGAAAAAAAAGCTGAAGTAAAAATCTACGGGGATGAACACTAAAAAAGGTGGCTCTCAACGAAAGCCACCTGGTCATTATCAACCTATTAATCAAATCAACAAAAAACTATCTTTTTACAACCATCTTTTTTGTGGTCGTTTTACCGTCCAGAATAACCTGAACAAAATAAATGCCTTCGTCCAAATCGGAAGCCTGAATAGCTACTTCATATAAATCGTCGTTTACCTGACCGCTAAATAGTTTTTCGCGTTGGCTCCCATCCTGGTTTAACAGCAACACCTCTATATTTTTGCCATTGGCATTTCCAATTTTCACTGTTCCTGTTTCCTTCACAGGATTGGGGAAAACCGAAATCAACGCTTCATTTTCCAAACCTGTTGAAGCTGATTCCTCTGCGTTTGCAGGATCAAAAAGCAGAAATCCCATGGGCGTATTCCATTTGTTGCCATGTCCGGGTTGGTTTCCTTTAAAACGGCTGCCTTTGCGGTGGTTGTTCATTCGGTATTTTGGGCAATCAATCAAATCAGGATTCAGGCCTCTGATTTCGTCAAGCGATTGTCTGATTTCGCTGCTGTGATTCAAAGCGATATCCCTTACGGCCTGCATACTTTCCTGCATATCGGCCCGCAAGGCATCAAAGTTGGGATCGTCGCGACGTGATCCGGGTACAAAATCTTCGCTTTCCCTCCAGGCTTTAAACATCGCCCTGCGAACCTGTATCTTTTGGCGAGCCAGATCAATGGTTTCTTTTTCTGCATTGGAAAGGTTGCTGTCGAAAGCTAGCCGTTCTTTGGCAACAATAGGAATCATTTCCTTGTTAATCATCGGATTAACGCCCGACTGCATTCCATAACCCATGTTACGGCAAGTGCCATTTCCCCTGTTTCCATTGCTGCCCATGCCACGTCGGGCACCCTGTCCCACTCCTGGGAAGGGCCTGTCAGCATTCATCAGCAACAAGGTCTCAGGATTTTCTAGCCGGTCGATCCAAAATTCAGGACCTGTATTCCCATCCGCATTTTTCATTTGAGTAATCCCGTTTTTTTCATGGATGGCTTTTATATCATCCCCCCATTTGGATTTGTGGTCGTCGATAAATTGCCTATACGCTTTGTTTTGATCGGGATGGTTGGCCGTAATTTCTTCGGCCCGGGCAACACAATTATAGGTACCCCAATTCCCGTTTCTGCCACGTTTACCATTCTGTGAGAAATTACCATTACCAGAGGTCGTTTGTATTTCCTCTAACCGGGACTTCTCCTTTGCAGACAGCGATTGTACATAAATATTTTGTTGCTCCATAAGCAAGGGTTTCACCTGTTCATCAAAATATTTTTTAACTTCTTCGCGTGTTTGTTGTCTTTGAGCATTCTGCCCGATCAGCAGGGTAGAGAAAAGTAACATCAACGTGGTTACCCAAAAAATTCGCTTATTCATATTTCAAAGTTTTAAGATTTTCAGTTTAGACATTCCTATTGTTACAAACATTCCCCGATTTGTAAACTTTTTATGAATGGGTTATAAATTCGGAAAAAGATTACATGATGTTAATATTTTGTTAATATTATTCTAGTTGCAACATGTATATTTTTATGCCGTTAATTTGCATGTAATTTATAATCATTCTAAAATTTATGAAGGAAGTAGCAAAAAAGTCAGGGGAATTTTTCATTATGGCTTTGATTATCTTTTTTGCAGTAGGTTGTAAAAACGATCCTGATCCTATCATTGATGATACCATTATCATAAGTGATGTGTGTTACGAAGATACGGTGTATTTTCAAAACGACATTCTGCCCATGCTTTCGTCCACTTGTGGAACCGCCGGATGTCATAATATAGGTACAGCAAAAAAAGGCGTTGTGCTAATTGACTACCTATCGGTTATGCGAACAGGAGGGATCAACCCGGGCAATCCCGCATCAAGCGATATTTATGAGGCAGTGAATGGCTCGGACGAGCGCATGCCTCCTTCGCCCAAGCCTCAATGGACTGACTTGCAAAAAAACCTGCTCCTCACCTGGATTTCGCAAGGGGCAAAGAATAATAAATGCTTAAATCTGCCTTACTGCGATACGACAAATATAACCTATACAGCAAGTGTACTGCCCATTTTTGAAAAATACTGTTACCCTTGCCATAGTGGTCCAAATCCCTCTTATTACCTGGACCTGAGTAATTTTGCACAGCTCTCCGCCTTTATTGAGAATGGGGTTTTGGTGGGTGCAATTAATCGCGAACCCGGTTATTACCCCATGCCAAAAGGCAGCGATCCCCTTACCCGCTGTGAAATCAGAACCATTGAAATTTGGATTGAAAACGGTACACCAACTAACTAAAATGAAAAGAACAATCACCCTGACCATCGCATTTATTACCCTGGTTTTAATGAATGCATGTTATTACGACAGCGAAGAAGCGCTTTATCCCCAAAATAGCCTCTGCGACACAACCAATGTAAGTTATTCTACAACCGTTTTCCCCATTCTTTCGGCACAATGTGTCGGATGTCATTCAGGGTTCGTTGCCAATGGAAATGTTCAGCTCGACAGTTACGAACATATAGTATCAGCTGTATCTAATGGGAGCTTGTTGGGAGCCATCAGACATGAATCAGGTTGGTCGCCAATGCCACAAAACACAGGTCAACTTGACGATTGTACCATCAGAAAATTGGAAATATGGGTAGCCAATGGCACCCCAAACAACTAATCATTTCGGGTTATGAATAAGTGGAAAAAATTCTTGATATTAGCATTGGCAATGGGAATTGTTGCCGGAGCCTATGTTTGGTTCTTCGTGTATAACAAACCCCACCGCGACATCGAAAAAGCGATACCAGATTATACAGAAACGGCAGAAAATTTATATGCGCATTACGCCAATGGTTTAAATACAGAAACGAAGAACTATGATGGTGCTGTCATCCGGTTTACGGGGAAAGTTACCAAAATAGAATCTGTCGATTCGTTGAAAGTGCTTGTTTTTGTGTTTAACGAGGGGATGTTTGGCGATGAAGGCATCCGATGTACTCTGTTACCAAGTCACAACAAAAACGTTCCCGATTTAAACCCTGATCAACCCATTACCATAAAAGGCTTTTGTTCCGGTTATAATGGTACGGACATCATTCTGGAACAATGTTCAATCATTAACTAATCATAACTAAACATGAAAAAACTCGTGTTGCTTTTTGTACTTTCGCTCTCCTTTTTCCAATATGGAAATGCACAGCGATATCTCACTAAAAATGGACAAATTTCTTTTTTTTCTGACGGCCCCCTCGAAAAAATCGAGGCTTTTAACAGTCAGGTAAATGCTGTCCTTGACACAAAAACGGGCGACTTTGTAATCAAAGTACTGATGAAGTCGTTTCTCTTTGAGAAAGCCCTTATGCAGGAGCATTTCAATGAAAATTACGTCGAAAGCGATCAGTTTCCCAATGCTACCTTTGTAGGGAAAATTACCAACCTGGAAGCCATCGATTTTACCAAACCCGGCACTTATGATGCCATCGTAGAAGGCAAACTAACCATCCACGGGGTAACAAAACCGGTGAATGAACAGGGCACATTTCAAGTTTCTACTGAAGCAATTAATGGCAAATCGGTATTTAAAATAAAATTGGCCGACTACAACATCAGTATCCCGGGGGCCGTTGCCGGAAAAATTGCTGAAGAAATTGAAATCAAGGTGGATGTTCGTCTCGACCCTCTTAAATTTTAACCAGTTCGATCATGCTTTTCTCCAACCCAAACCATCCCAAAATAATGAAAACGACTGTTGCCGTACTCTTGCTCACCTTTCTTGTAAGTTCATTCCGTTTGACCGGACAAGAAGATTTGATGGACCTCATTGGCGATACCAAACCCACTACTGAATACACCTATGCCACCTTCAAATCAACGCGTATTTCACTGGGACAATCGGTGGAAAATCCGCCGGAAGGGAATTTAATTTTCGATGTCCAACATCATTTTGGTCCGGCAAATATTGGGTTCAATGACTTTTTCGGCCTCGACCAGGCCATCACGCGGCTTGGACTTCAATATGGGATTACCGATTGGTTAGCCGTTGGGATTGGCCGATCGACACTTGAAAAAACGGTGAATGGATGGGTAAAAATAAAATTGCTGAGACAAAGCACCGGCGAAGTAAACAGTCCAGTTTCTGTCAGTTATTTCGGAGACGCTGCATTGAGTACCCTTAAATGGGCCGACCCTGTGAGGACTAATTATTTTTCGTCCAGGTTGTCGTATGCCAGTCAGGTACTCATTGCACGGAAACTGAGTAATGCACTATCAATTCAGTTAAGCCCTACCTATATTCACCGCAATCTGGTTGAAAAAACCACCGATGACAACGATGTGCTTGCCTTGGGTGCAGGTGGCAGGGTAAAACTCAACAACCGCGTCAGTTTAAATGTGGAATATTATTACGTGTTGTCGGCCCAAACAGCCAAAGATTACAACAATTCGCTGACCTTTGGGTTTGATATTGAAACAGGAGGCCATGTTTTTCAGTTATTCTTCACCAATTCTCAGGGCATTATTGAAGAGCATTTCATACCAAAAACCACCGGAAAATGGTTAAATGGCGACATCCATTTTGGATTTAATATCTCCAGGAACTTCGTATTGAAAAAACCAAAAGAATTCCGCGATTAGCGCACCACGGTTACCGTTCCCTTAAAGCTGAGAGGCCTCAACAAGTAATCTGTTCCTGAAATTTGATACACGTACGTTCCTGCAGGCACCGGATCGCCGGCAGTATTGTTACCGTCCCACTTTTCTTCGTAGTTGTGCGTGCTAAAAATCTGGCCTCCCCAACGGTCGAAGATATAGAGGTTGAAATCGGCAACCGGCGTTCCCTTGATTTCGAAAACATCGTTTAATCCATCTCCATTGGGTGTAAACGCGTTGGGTATAAACAACCTGACTTCCTCGGTTAAGGCTACATACAGGGTAGTGTCGCCCAAACAACCATTCACTGTTTCGATGAATAATTGAACCGTATAATCGCCTGCTGCCTGATAAATATGTGAAGGATTCTCCAGGTGGCTGGTGTCGCCGTCTCCAAAAGTCCAAATATAGTATTGAATGGTAGAATCGCTGATACTTTGGTTGAAAAAGTTGATTTCGGGTGTGTCGAGCGTGGTCAGGTAAGGATCGGCGGAGGCATTGGCTTCCGGGTTGGGATTTACCTGAATCAGGTTGGATTGGAGTACGCTTCCGGCACAGCGATCGGTGTTGTTTACACTTAAACTAACCGAAAATAACCCGGCGGTAGTATATTCATGTTGTGGGTTTTTTAAAGAAGAACTGCTTCCGTCGCCAAAATCCCAAACATAGGTGGCATTGGGAAATGCATCTAAAGTAAAATCAGTAAACTGAACCGTCACAGGCAAACACCCCTCCAGCAAATCGGCCTGAAAATCAGGAACAGGTAAGGGGCTGATGGTCATCGCATCCGTAAAGTCGTTGAAACAGATATATTGATCCACATGCAGGCTGATGGTATAAGTACCAGCATTCTGATAAGTATGTGTTGGGTTTGGAAGATTACTGGTGGTTAAATCCCCAAAATCCCAGGCAAAATCTTTCCCGGCAGGATCGTCACTATACGTAAACGTGATATTTTCACCAGTGCAAGCTTCCGTTGGTGGTGTAAATAAGAAGTTGGCAGAGGGTATTGGAAATACGGTAAAACTCTGAGCAGCCTCTTTATCAATACAGTACAATGAAGAGGCGTTTAAGGTATACGTGTAAGTGTCAGGCGTAACAGGGTTGAGTATAATGGTTTGTGTGGTTTGTCCACCGGGTTGCCATTCCCAGGATTCAGCATCGTTGGCTGTAAGGGTAATGGTTGTTCCGGGGCAAATTTCGGCACTGGCCGGATCGATGGTAATGGCAGGGACAAATAAATCGACATTCACGGTAATGGTGGCCGTTTGAATGTGATTGCATAAATCCAGGATACGCAGCGCGTATTCTGTGGTAACCGTAGGGCTGACAGTAACATTGTTGGTAGTCGACAAAATAACTCCCGGATTATTGGTGGCATACCATTCGAATTGTTGGGCTTGCGCATTGGCAGTCAAAGTTTGTGATTCACCATTGCAAATCCAAACGTCGCTACCCAGTGTAAGTTCCGATTGGTTGACCAGGAAACTCCCGGTTTGTGTTCCTCCACAAACATCGGTGATTTCAAAACCGCAGATCCAGATATCAGCGCCCACTACGTCATCATATACCACCGTGATTTCATTCCCATTTTGATCGTCAATAGGCGTATTGCCCGGCAATTTGTACCAACGCACATGATCGATGGTGTAATCGGAAAAAGAGGGCGTTTCAGCGTTTATTTGAATCACGATCGATTGCCCGGGTCCGCACAAAAAAGCATCTAAAACCGGTTCCAGCACAATGGGTTTGTTAATGATCTTCACTTGTATTGTTGAATCGTTACCACATCCATCGCCCACATTAACGTTAACAAAATCAGGACTTGCATTCACCTGATAAGTTAAGGTATCCATGGCTGGCAACTGCCCGTTCCACAGGAAATTAATTGGGGTAACGCCTCCCTGAGTTATATCGGTAATGGTAATATCAAGCGTTTCTTTGCAGTAAGCCTGGTAGGTTTTTGGATTTTGAGTAAAAGTAAAAGGCTCATTGTTGCGGAGGGTCATGGGAATGCGTCCGGAATATATTGGACCACCAAATGGAGTTGGTCGGCCTTCGCAAGGATTGGTAGCGTATTGAAAAGTTACATTGGGGACGTCCACTGATAGATTGATGGCTTCCAGTAAAATGGTGATTTCGGTTTCGTCTTGTATAAAGCGAATGGAATCTTCTGTGATAACCATCCCTGTGGCCAGATTGCTCACCCGGATTTTATTGCGGTTGGCATCGGCAATCACCCTGAATGGAATATAGTAGTCACCCGGTGCCGGTTCATCCAAAGTAAAAGTGACCTCAATATTATTGCACCCCCCTTCGATCAGAAATCCGTTGAATGCAGGATTGGTAAAGTGATAACCAGCTTCCCAACCGGGATGGTCCATCCCACCTTTTAGGCTATTGGCCTTTAGAAAAACAGCCGAATTAACCGTAAACCCGTATAACGGAGCATAGGTTGCCGAATCCATATAAAAATCTTCAATGGCAATTTTAACTTTATAGTTAGTGCATGGAATAACATCCCTTTTCCGAATATAGATTGGGTCTTGGTTTCCAGCTCTTTTTGTAAATCCGTCAAATTGGGTTCCAAGTGGTTGCGAATTTGGAGGAGGTGTTGGGTTGGAAACAAAATGACCTGAAAACAGCGTATTGGCATTTACGGTACCAACACTTACCCATCTTCTTGGTTTTGGAGTACCCGGTGGTGGAGCTGTTTCGGGGAGTATGGCCGAATTTTCAAATTGATTGGGACGTTCGATGGAAATGGCAAAAAGGTCAAAAGCCTGGCTATTTGACACGGGGAATCCGGTCAGGTCAATATCCGGTTGTTTATTCCAGGGATATTCCTCAGAAGCAAATACATAATCCATTACAATTTCTTCGCCATAAGGTTTGTATGTAAACTCAATAACAGCGGCGTCACCCGTGTATTGCATGGCGGTATCTTTAAGATTCATGGCACCAAACAATAAATTGTACATATTTAACAAATCCTGGTCGCCTGGAGTACCCAAAACATCGCTTTTAAAACCACCTGTATTTGGGGTAGCGGCACTGGTTACTTTTCCATTGGAGAGCACCAAACCCGCATTTAAACCAATATCAATTCCATTCCAAAACAAACCACATGCCTGGTGGTCGCCAATAAATTTGATGCTGTTGGTATCAATAATCCCACCACCTCCATGCAATCGGTTCAGCACCCAACTTCTCAAGGTGTCTTCATCGTACCCAGTTGGCGTATCTCCCTGCGGAAGTTCAAGCACCTGAAGCGGAATCTGAGCCGAAACCGAAATCCAGGTAAATAATAGCAAAAACAGTATATATTTAAATTTATTCATGACAGCAAAGAAATATTTTCACGAAATTACTGCTTTTTTCTACCGATGGGATGTTTTACCAATGAATCTCTTGATTTGGCTCATTCGGTTAAGGCGATATACAATAGGATGAGTTTTTGTACGGAGAGGATTTCATGATGCT
>PCUL01000300.1:0-5668 GCA_002771745.1 Bacteroidetes bacterium CG18_big_fil_WC_8_21_14_2_50_41_14 | reverse complement strand
GATAGTTAATGTTCTTTTTAACTAAATCAACTACCGAAGCCCTGACGGCTTTGGAAGCTGGAACGGGTTCGCTGGCAATGGCTGTGGCTGTAATAAACAAACACAGGGTGAGGATGGTTGCAATTCTTGATTTCATGACTTTAATTTTTTTAAGTTTACATTAATGGTTGCACTAACCACTTTACTAATCCTGTGCCAAAGTTTGTTTGTAGTTGATACATAAATTTTTAAAAACCTTTTCCTTTCATTTGACTCATGATTTCATTAAAAAACTGTACGGCACCGAAACAGACCTGTACACATACGAACATCTTATATATTTTTGATTTACAATATGTTAATGAATATTTAACATTTAAATAAAGTGTCCGAAATAGGATTGTACGATCGGGATCAATTAACTGATTTAAAGTTCATTTTTTGCGAATATGAGCTCATTCTGGTCTTGGTCAATGTGATAAATCAATTCGGCTTTGGAATTCCTGTTCATCTTATTTCTGAAATCACTGTCTCATTGAGGAAATGTATTTGATATACTGAGGAGAACTTGCTCAGAGCCACGGGCTAAAGCCGCATGGCAATGGATGTTGCCTTATTGAAAGGAACATGATTACCATAAGGTGCAGAGCACCGTCCTATTTATAAACGGGAAAATTTGAAACCCCGATTTTATAATGGATTAGGAACTACCTAAAATCCCAAACAAAAAAATCCCCCCGTAGTGCAGTCGAATTTTACCATGTCAGAAGTCAGAAGGGAAGTGGTTAAGCAATGTGGCCTAGGCAATCAATTCAAATTTTACCTTAACCAATACCCTTTGACCGCTTGATTTAGCCAGATGATCATTCTTTATGTTTTCAATGGTATTGATTACATAATCCTGCAATTGGGGAGATAGACTGTTTGAGGCATCTACTTTTAACGTACCGTCATCCTGGATAATCATACTTACCAAAACACAACATTCCAATTTATTCTTGATAGCAAATTCAGGATATTTCAGGCTTTTCTTAACCATATCAACCACAGAATCTCTGGTGGCTTTGGAGGCGGGGATAGGTTCGATAGCAAAAACTGTGGCCGAAAACAGCACACACAGCATAAGTAAGGTGGCGATTCTTGATTTCATGACTTGTGTTTTTTAATTTACATTAATGGTTGCGATATCAAATGTACCAAACATATGCCAGGGATATTTATTAACTGATTTGATGATAGTTATGTCCATACAGCACCCACCTGCTTCCTATTTTTCAATTAAAAATTGTACATCGCTGAACGGGTTTTGTACAGTTGTGGACAGTGCATATAAATTTGATATTCATATAGTTAAAATTTTATTAACGTTTGGAAACGGAAAATCCTGCACAATTACTGAAAACTACATTTCCGTTAATTGAAATCCATAAACACAGGTACTTTTTCCATTGCGACCTCAAATTATTTCAAGTCGGGTTGATACATCAAAAAGAAGGCTCCTATTTATTTTCTCACTAAGTTTGCAGCTGTTTTTCAACCGCTAGCTATCACAACCATGGAATTTCCTGAAAACGAAAAAAAGTCATTGAATTTTATCGAATCTATCATTGAGGAAGATTTGCAGAACAACAAGAATGAAGGACGCGTTCACCTTCGCTTTCCGCCCGAACCAAATGGATACCTGCACATTGGCCATGCCAAATCTATCTGCCTTAACTTTGGTCTGGCACAAGATTATCATGGTCTTTGTAACCTTCGCTTCGATGACACCAATCCCGAAAAGGAAGATGTAGAATACGTTGATTCGATTAAAGAAGACATCGAGTGGCTTGGTTTTAGCTGGGATCAAAACCCTTATTTTGCTTCCGATTATTTTGAGCAACTCTACAAGTGGGCCGAAATGCTGATAGAGCAGGGAAAAGCATACGTGGATGAACAACCACAGGAATTGATCAGTCAACAACGGGGCGTTCCTACACGACCCGGAACGGAAAGTCCTTACCGGAACCGACCTATAGCCGAAAGCCTGGATCTGTTCCGCCGCATGCGTGCCGGGGAGTTCAAAAACGGACAGATGATCCTCCGTGCAAAAATTGACATGAGTTCACCCAACATGCACCTGCGCGACCCGATTATGTACCGCATCCTGCACCAGGAACACCACCGCACCGGAAACGATTGGTGCATCTATCCCATGTACGATTATGCCCACGGACAATCCGACTACATCGAAGGCATTACCCACTCGGTGTGCACGCTTGAATTTGAAATCCACCGCCCTTTATACGACTGGTTTCTGGATCAGATTACCGACAGCAGCTACCGCCCGCGACAGATTGAATTTGCACGGCTGAATCTGAGTTATACGGTGATGAGCAAGCGCAAACTTCTCGAGCTGGTACAGATGGGGCTTGTAAATGGATGGGACGACCCGCGAATGCCCACCATCTCAGGTCTGCGTCGCAGAGGTTACACACCTGAGTCGTTGCGAAACTTTTCGGAACGCATTGGTGTGGCTAAACGCGACAATGTGATTGACATGGGTTTGTTGGAATTCACCGTGCGCGAACACCTCAACAGAATAACCGATCGGGTGATGGCCGTGCTCGACCCCTTAAAGGTGATCATCACCAACTATCCCGAAGGCAAAACAGAAAATATGATGCTGGTAGACAATCCTGAAAACCCGGATAGTGCCAGCCATGAAGTGCCCTTTAGCCGGCAGATTTACATCGAACAAGACGATTTTATGGAAGATGCCCCCAAGAAATTTTTCCGTCTTGCTCCTGACCGGGAAGTCCGGTTGAAAGGTGCTTACATCATCAAATGCGAAGATTTTAAGAAGGATGACAACGGACGCATTACCGAAATCTATTGCACCTACGACCCTGAATCGAAGAGCGGGGAAGCAGGCTCACAACGCAAGGTAAAAGGAACCCTGCATTGGGTTTCGGCGCCTCATGCGGTAGATGCTGAGGTCAGGCTGTACGACCGTCTTTTCGTAGACGAAGATCCTGCCGGACATAAGGAAGTAGACTTTAAGGAATTTATCAATCCCGATTCACTCAGGGTGATTCCAAAGGCCAAACTGGAACCCTGGCTGCAAAAAGCCATGGCTGGTGACAAATTCCAGTTTCAGCGCCTTGGATATTTCTGCGCCGACAAGAGCAGCACTACCGGACATTTAATTTTTAACCGTACTGTTGGATTGCGCGATAACTGGGCAAAGAGCAATGCATAATGCTCATATTCCGGTCGGTAAAAACATTGAACTTTTTCTGAAAAAATCAGTCGTTAACTTGACCGGTATTGAGCAAAAACTTTACCTTTGCGCCCATCATTGCCTGATGGTGTAACTGGCAACACGTCTGACTCTGAATCAGAAGAGTCTAGGTTCGACCCCTAGTCAGGCAACAAGACCCTTGAATTTCAGGGGTCTTTTTTTATGATGAAAGATTTGTGATACAAAACATCTTGGCACATTTTGCATACTATAAACTTAGCGCACTTTGCGTGAAACTTTTCCGGCTTGTCCGGGTTAGGAAAAATCGTTGACAAATTAGTGGTTTAATCCAACTTTCCGGAGGTTTTCTGATTGATACAAAAAAAACCGATCAGCTTATAGCAAACGAGTTAACACCTTCCTTACTTAGTCGTGGGATGATGATCCTCCTCTATGCCTCCATGCCTTCGGCTGGTTCAACTATCTACCGGTAGGTAAACCTACCGTAGGCAGGTAAACCTACCGTAGGCAGGTAAACCTACCGTAGGCAGGTAAACCTGCGGCACCAAAATAAATCACCAATATAATGAAGCTAAAAATCAAACCATTAAAATAAATCCCTGGATTTACCCGACCAAACAATTGATGATCCATTAAGAATGAAGTAGAGAGAAACCGATTTGACAAATTATAAACGGTTCTGATTGTATAATATATTGATAATGCAATTAATTGAATATCTGAATGAATTTTAACAACAGAGGCTATATAATAGGCATAGAGACAATTGGCGGTATGCAAACGTTACCTTGCATATAAAAAACATTACTTCAACTCAATGACAAAAATATTAATTGTACATTTGGACTAATTATTAAATGAATCTAAAATGTTGACAAAGACAGGACTAAAAGAACAAATTGAAAAATTTCCTGAACAATTTTCAATTGATGAGTTAATTGAAAAGCTTATTTTAATTGAAAAGATTGAATGTGGAAATATGCAGTCAGAAAAAGGTGAAATAATCACAGACACCGAATTGGACAAAGAAATTGAAAAATGGTTCGAGTAAATTGGACATTTCAAGCGAAAGACGATTTAAAGAGTATTGCTGAGTATATTTCTCGAGACTCAAAAAGATATGCGAAACTGCAAGTATTAAGAATTAGAAACAAAACATCCTTATTAAAATCTCAGACTCACCTTGGCAAAATTGTATCTGAAATCGACAGAGAAAATATACGTGAATTGATTGAAGGAAGATACAGAATTATTTACAAGATTGTTTCCAGAAATCAAATTGACATTTTGACCATTCATCATACTGCTAGAGACTTGACCAGAAGAAATATAAAATAAATACGCAAGGTAACAAAGAACTGAGCTAAAAAACAACAAAATTTTCAATACTTTTTCACTTTATTCCTCACTGAGTAAATGAAGACCGTTTTAAAATACCTAAACCATGATCGAAACGGATTTGTAGTTTTCATCATATGGGATGCCAGATTGCGCAATGGCAAAGGATTGTTTAAGAAGCTTGTTAGAAACCGCTATTAGCGCCAGTTTTTTACTTTTACCTTTGTTGACAATCCTGTTGTAAATATCCCTACAGGCCCTGTTATGAATGCTGGCCGTGAAGCTACAAAGAAACAGCAAATTGCGCAGTTTTTGATTTCCCATTTTGCTAATCCTGCTTCGGCCATTAACCGACGAACCGGATTTCCTGATTATTGGGGTTGTTCCACAATAAGAGCATAAAGCTGCTGTAGAGTCGAAGCGTTTAAAACCATCTGTATGTATAACAAGCATGGTCGCTGTTTTTCGTCCCATACCGGGGATAGATTCCAGGTTAGTCAGGAGTTGCCGGTTCTCAACCCGTACTAAATCCACCAATCTTTCATCAAGTTTGGCCTGTTCCCTTTTTTATTTGCATCAAGCTTTTCTTCAACGAATTAGGCACAATCTTACATGGATTGCCCAGTGTTTTTTCGCCATGAATTTTGTTTTTTAATGCGGTTGACTGTTGGGTGTATTGATCTTGAAGTCGGGCTATTTGTAGGGCTTCTATTTGATTTTTGGATTGACCCTGCCATAATTTAACTTCATTGTCTTGAGCGTACAACCTGATCATTCGGGCATCAGACTTATCGGTCTTTATTTTTGAAAGTTTCATTTGAATGAAACGCTTTACCGACAAGGGGTTCACGATGGAAACCTTAAAATGTTTTTCAACAAGAAAATAAGCCAATTGAAGGTGATAATAGCCAGTAGCCTCCATGACACAGGTAGTTTGTAGGTTCAGACTTCCAATACCTATGTCTGATTATCAGTATATAAATGTACTTTAAGCGTAAAATAATAATCCTTATCTTCGTGGCCATGGGACAAATATTACTACCAATATTTCCAAGAGATACCCGCATGATAAACATGACCCTTGGGGTACGTGAACACGATGGCACA
>PCUL01000210.1:280-1990 GCA_002771745.1 Bacteroidetes bacterium CG18_big_fil_WC_8_21_14_2_50_41_14 | reverse complement strand
TTTAATAGATACGACAACAAAACTGCGGAAGGAATGAGGTATACATACTTCCACAAATAATACATATAGGTCGGGTGTTCACCAAAAGGATATCCCACAGTAAGACCGGCAAAGTACATGGATGCCTTCAACAAACCATAGGCAATCAACAGGTTATAGATGGTGGATAACGGGAAGGTGATGAACAACGGGGCCTTTTTGGGCAATAAATACTTTTTCCAGTAATAATTAAACACAGAAACCAACAAAATAGAAAACAAACACTGAAGCGTGTACCAGGTGATGTGATAGACAATTTTAAAGATTGTCCAGTCGGGTTCCGGAGGATCAATGGAGGGATTAAAAAACAAAGAATAATACGGCAGGTTGCTTACCAGCGTTAACAGCAATGAGGTTAAAACCAAAAAGGAAATCTCGTATTTCCGTGAATTTATTACATTCATATGAGTAGCATCGTATTGCATATATCAAAATAATCAACCGGATATCCTCATCAAAAATAGGGGTTATATTTGAGAATCATACTCACTTTTGGCAACTTATGTTTCACACCGGGGTAGGGCGGGTAAGAATTTCGGAGGGTTGAAGTTTTGGATGTATCCATCACCATCAAAGCAACATCGGGATTATAATTGTTCGAAAGGGAGATAAAATAATCTGCAAAAAGACACATCCGATTTTCGCAAACGTTCTTATTCTTTTAACACTTTCAATCTTACAGAGGTACTTTCCCGGTTGTTTAACTGAATCATATAAAGTCCTTTAGCGAGTTTTGAAAGGTCAACAACAATTGACTGCGCATTCTCTTGCTTAAAATTTAACTCTTTCATCTGTCCTGAAATGTTCGTGGACAATACCCTTTGAATTAATGCAGGATTCTCAAATCCGATGGTCACCTGACCGGAAGCCGGATTTGGGTATGATGTTATCGAATAAGTGTTAGTCACTGATTTTATACTGACAGTTAGATCACAAGGTTCACCATCATTCGGATAATAGGTTGTGCCATTTAATGCATAACACATAAGAATATAGCCACATTCAAGCATGGGCGGAAAGGGTTCCAGAAAACCACCGGGATGACCAATTCCTTCAATTAACTGAGGTGAACTTTGTTCTGACAGATTAAATACCTTCCGGTATGAATCACCAACCCACAGACTATCAATACTTATAACAACAATATTTTCATGCCATTGATTCCAGGTAATGGGAAGTGTGTCGTTAACATCCAAATCAAAGTCGTATAACAATGCTTCAGATTCATTCCATTGACGGATATAAATTTTGCGTTCTTCTTGGCGTACCAGTGAGTAGAATTCATTGAATGTCCATGAAGTATTGCAATAGTCTGGTATGGGTGGCGAGCTGAACCATTGATGAGTTACGACACCACGTTTGTATAATTTTTGATAGATTAAACCACCAATGGTTGAATCTCCGTTTATATAGTAGACGAAATTTTGCTCTTCTATGCAGGGAAGTCCATCGGCACAACCCGATGATTGCCTCCATTCCGGGTTGTTTTCGAAATAGGCTGGTATTTGCGCCCAGGCACTTAGGGCTAAAAGAGAAAGAATCAGGGTAGTAAGTGTCTTCATTTTCTTTTTATTAATGTTGGGATCGTTTTAACAAGGTGGCAAAATGCATTTTCAAAAGTATTTTAATGTATATTCCTATTTTCAAATGTATAAATTTTTTACCTTGATT
>PCUL01000210.1:0-225 GCA_002771745.1 Bacteroidetes bacterium CG18_big_fil_WC_8_21_14_2_50_41_14 | reverse complement strand
AAGAATGCCTCTTTTAATCAGGTCAGGCTTCATATTTTCGATATATTCGTTTACGCTCGATGTCAGGATATTTTATCAGCAGCTTATTAACTATGGAATTCCAATCGTCAACTAATGTACCTGACAGTAAGTGCTGTTTAATAATTAATTCATTTTACTTAATTTCTTATCAATCAAATAAATTCCGACCATACAGTATGGTTGGAATTTCCCATTTTCCAGCAC
>PCUL01000168.1 GCA_002771745.1 Bacteroidetes bacterium CG18_big_fil_WC_8_21_14_2_50_41_14 | reverse complement strand
TCGCTTATCGATTTTAGCAGGTTTTGAGCTGCCAGGTCAACCTGCACTTCATCCGATTCTACAAAGGCGTCCTTTAGGGCAATGTAATTTTTAACAAGCATCTCAAACTTCATCTTAAATTGTTCCGAAATGGGCGAAAGGGTGTTTGCATTTTTCTCTGGGATATCCATTCCTGTCGTAGAATTTACGTCCTTTGAATCTTTAGTTTTTTTTTCACCTCCCATGTCCATGCCGGCCATACTACCCGATGAAACTTTTTCACCCTTAGGGTTCATCATGCTTGTTTTACCAGCTAACTGGGCAGCGGCGTCCACACTGAAAGTTCCATTGGTCACAATTTCCTCTCCTTCAGTAAGTCCCTCCATCACGACGTAGGCGTTTTTCATGGCAGGTCCCAGGGTGATTTCACGCATTTTAAACGAAGGGTGTTCCATGTCTGGGATTTTTACATACACCACGGAGCGGATGCCGGTCCAGAGCACGGCTGTTTGTGGAATCACCAGTTTATCGCCATTGCCTTGCAACGATGATTGGACGAGTCCGTTGATAAACATCCCCGGTTTTAACTGTCGATCGGGATTGTTTAGTTCGATTCTCACCCTGGCTATTCGTGTGGATGGATCGATTACCGGGTCGATGAATGAAACTTTTCCTGAGAAAGTTTTCCCGGGAATGGCCTGTGCGGTAAATTCAACAGGCTGGTCGAGCGAAACCCAGACTATATCCGATTCATAGGCGTCGAAAACTCCCCAGACTTTTGACAAGTCAGTAACATCGAACAGGACGGCTCCTGTTGAGATGTAATCGCCTTCGTTTACATTTCGGTCGACAACAATCCCTGAAGTATTGGCGTAGAGGTTAAAGGTAGAAGTTACTTTGCCGGATTTTTCCATATTGCTGATTTGGCTGTCGGAAAGTTTCCAGTTGCGTAACTTTTCGCGGGCCGCTTCCATGAGTGCCGGATATTTGTCTTTCATGGACAAGGCTTCGAGCAATTCTTTTTGGGCTGTAATCAGTTCCGGTGAATAAATCACTGCGATGAGTTGCCCTTTTTTCACGTGTTCGCCGGTGACATTGATCATCAGTTGTTCGATGCGCCCCGGCACATGGGCCGTTTGCGACTGCTTCAGTCGTTCATCTACCTGGATTTTTCCATAGAGCAGAACCTCTTTGGTAACCGATCCTCGTGTGACTACAGATGTTTGGACTTCAGCCAGTTTCATGGCAGACTCACTCATCTCAATGGCTTGGTCATCGATTTCAACATTTGAACTTTGCAAAGGAATGAGTTCCATCCCGCAAATCGGGCAATCTCCCGGCTCATCCATTCTTATTTGAGGATGCATGGCACAGGTCCAGATTTGATTCTCCGTTTCAGAATGTTCATGAACTGCTTTTTCATTTGTTTTTACCGGTGTTTCGGATTGATGAAAAATCAGCCATCCAAGGAACAATCCGGCCAAAACAAGTAATCCTGCTGTTACATAAGGATTGGATACTATATCTTTTACTTTCATTTTAATTGGTATTATTTACTGAATTCATTAATTTTTCGGCCATTGCGACCGAAGTGTTGTAATCTGTAATTGCCTCGATGTGTTTAAATGCATAATCGAGTACTTTGTATTGCATGCGCAGGACTTCTTCGTAATCCGCCCCGGTTGTTGCAAAACCTGCCAAAAGCAAATCGGTCGTTTTACGTGCCAGTTCTTCCTGCTCGTTGTATAAACTTATCCGCCTTTCGGCATCATTGAGGTTTTGAATAAAACTACGATACTGCACCTTCAGGTTATTTTGCAAACCAATGGTTTGCTGTTTGCCGGCTTCCTGCATTAATCGTGCTTCGCTTTGCATGGCGTTGTACTTTTTCCGGTAAATTGGAATTGAAACCGAAAACATAGGCATTACCATGTCGGTTCCATTCATCATATACGTGTTGCCTTCGCGTTTCTGATTTATCATGTAATTCAGACCAACACCCATCATAGGTAACCC
>PCUL01000308.1:13011-13254 GCA_002771745.1 Bacteroidetes bacterium CG18_big_fil_WC_8_21_14_2_50_41_14 | reverse complement strand
ATCGGTTGGTAAATCAGCGGTAATTATTTGCCTGAGCTTTTTTACCTGATTGCCTTTCAACTCATCAAAAATAATGGTAAGTAACTCTTTCAGTAATTTTTCCACCTGGTCGTCCTTCTTTGGAAGCCCCATCATTTCCAGCTCATCAATGGCCGATTGCAGGATTTCGGCGGCCATGCGCTGGTTACGTTCTTCATAGGATTCGTTGCCCGTGGCGTCGCGTAACGACCAGGAGTTGAATTT
>PCUL01000308.1:8719-12983 GCA_002771745.1 Bacteroidetes bacterium CG18_big_fil_WC_8_21_14_2_50_41_14 | reverse complement strand
CGAAAGTTGTCAGTCCCGAAAATGCTGTCCAGCATCAAACAGGCCGAGGCTTTCCAAACATTTAAATCTAAGTCGGGCGATTGCAGTTTATTCAACTGATTCTCAATCCATTTTATTTCTTTTAGTGCCATAATGAACAAGGTTTCCTGTAAAAATACATCATTTATTTAAGAAATTGCTATATTTGCGCCCACATTAAATCCTTAAATCATTGCTCTTTATGGAGAAACGCAACATTGGCCATATTGCACAGATCATTGGCCCTGTTATCGATGTCGTCTTTGAGAAGGAAGAAGACCTGCCCAATATTTACGATGCGCTGGAAATTACCCGCGAAAATGGAGAAAAACTCATTCTCGAGGCCCAGCAAGCTACCGGCGACAATACCATCAGAACCATTGCCATGGACTCTACCGACGGACTCAAACGGGGTTTGGAAGTGGTTTCGCTTGGTCAACCGATTTCTATGCCTACCGGTGATAAAATTAAAGGCCGTTTGTTTAACGTGATTGGCGATGCCATCGATGGACTGGGTGTAGTGGAATCAAAAAAACGCTATCCTATCCACCGCGATCCCCCAAAATACGACGAACTTAGTACCTCGAAAGAGGTTCTTTATACCGGAATTAAAGTCATCGACCTGATCGAACCCTACTCAAAAGGAGGTAAGATTGGTCTGTTTGGTGGTGCCGGGGTAGGTAAAACCGTTATTATTATGGAGCTCATCAACAACATCGCCAAATCCTATGCCGGTATGTCGGTGTTTGGTGGCGTGGGCGAGCGTACCCGTGAAGGAAACGACCTGCTTCGTGAAATGATTGAGTCGGGCGTTATTAAATATGGCGACGAATTTAAAAAGAATATGGAAGAAGGCGGCTGGGATTTATCCAAAGTCGACCACAAAGAACTTGAAACTTCACAGGCCACGCTGGTGTTTGGCCAGATGAATGAGCCTCCGGGAGCCCGCGCACGTGTAGCCCTTTCGGGGTTAACCGTAGCAGAATATTTCCGTGATGGGGATGAAGATTCCGGTGGACGCGATATCCTGTTTTTTATCGACAATATTTTCCGTTTTACCCAGGCAGGTTCCGAAGTAAGTGCTTTGTTGGGCCGTATGCCTTCGGCCGTAGGATATCAGCCTACATTGGCCACCGAGATGGGTATCATGCAGGAGCGTATCACCTCAACTAAAAGAGGCTCTATTACCTCTGTTCAGGCTGTTTATGTGCCTGCGGACGACTTGACCGACCCTGCGCCTGCCACCACATTTGCCCACCTGGATGCCACTACCGTATTAAGCCGTAAAATTGCCGAGCTGGGCATTTATCCTGCGGTGGATCCACTGGATTCAACCTCACGTATTTTATCACCTGATGTAGTTGGTGATGAGCATTATAACACGGCCCAACGTGTAAAAAATATTCTACAGCGCTACAAAGAGCTTCAGGATATCATTGCCATTCTGGGTATGGACGAGCTTTCGGAAGACGATAAACTCATCGTAAGCCGTGCCCGTCGTGTTCAGCGTTTCCTGTCGCAACCATTCCACGTGGCCGAGCAGTTTACCGGATTGAAAGGAACGGTAGTTTCCATCGAAGATACCATCAAAGGATTTAATATGATCATGGATGGTGAAGTGGACGAATATCCGGAAGCCGCCTTCAACCTGGTAGGAAACATTGATGAAGCCATCGAAAAGGGTAAAAAGCTGTTAGCTGATAGTAAAAAGTAACACTATGTATGTTGAGATCATGACTCCGGATGTGGAGATTTTTAAGGGCGATGCCGAATTGGTTCAGTTGCCGGGCATCGATGGTTCTTTCGAGTTGCTGAATAACCATGCACCCTTGATTTCGGCCCTTGCCAAAGGGAAAGTCAAAATCAGGACCGGTGGAAAAGAACGATTCTTCGACATCGCAGGAGGTGTTATTGAGGTTCACGACAACAAAGTGCTGATTTTAGCCGAATAGAATCTTCATTCTTATAGATTTTAAACCCGGGTTGTTCTCAATCCCGGGTTTTTTTGTACCTTGTCGCCTGAAATCGACCTGCTTATGAACCCCACAACCTGGCTAACGGATTTGCTGGGATTGGTTTTCCCAAACCTGTGTTCCGCCTGTGGACAACCACTGGTGCGGAACGAGGAGGTGATTTGCGTATCCTGTAATCATCGTCTTCCGCGAACAGATTTTCACCTATTTGAAGACAATCCGGTTTCACGCATCTTTTGGGGAAGGGTGAATTTACACGCCGCCACTTCCTTTTTGTATTTTAACAAAGGGGGCAAGGTGCAACATTTGATTCATCAGCTTAAATACAAGGGAAATAAAGAGGTCGGAATTTATCTGGGCCGGTTGCTGGGCCGTGATCTAAAATCGGGTGGTTTGCTTAAAGAAGTCGATGTAGTGATTCCGGTTCCGTTACATCCCAAAAAGCAGCACCAGCGGGGATATAACCAGAGCCAGCAAATTGCCATTGGTATCGCAGGTGCAATGAACATTCCATACTCCTTTAATAACCTGATAAGAAATACGTTTACCGAATCGCAGACCAAGAAGTCGCGGTATAGCCGCTGGCAAAATGTATCTGGAAAGTTCACGGTCTTGTATCCGCATAAGCTGGAAGGTATGCACGTGTTGCTGATTGATGATGTGCTCACCACAGGCGCCACTTTGGAAGCCTGTGCCCAGGAATTGGCAGGGATTTCCGGGATAAAAATCAGCGTGGCGACTCTTGCATATGCTCAGGGATAGCAGGAATGGTATCCTTATCGCGTCCCATTTTTCGCATCAACTCATTGTATTGTTCCCGGTTTCGTATTAGTTTTCTCTCCAGTCGTGCGAGGTGATTAAAATGATCATACAAAGCCTGAATGGGTCCTCCGAAGGTTGCCGGCGTTGGTTCCCGATAGAGGAGTTCTGTTCCTTCCCATACGGGATAAAACTGGCTCATGTCAATGGGTTTCATGTTGATGACCATTTGTTTAAACACTTCATATTCAAAAAAAGCCCTGATAATGACCTCGTTAATCATCAACGTATCCTTTTGGAGCAAGATTTGAACTGTTCCCGGGATGGATTTGATGCTATCGGTGATGTACAAAATCAACGGACTAAAGCCGATGGATGTGATCAGCAGACTGTCGTATGGATCAATCATCATGTTGAACTGGCCTTCATCGTTGCTGATGGTTCCTACTCGGTTAAATTTACTGATGATGTGGGCATTGGGGACCGGAAGTAAACTGTCGCTGGTAAGTACTGTTGCATCGAGTAATAGCAATTTCCGCTCAGGTTTTTGTGACCAACTGTTATTGGCTAACAGAGCAAAAAATGAGAAGATTAACATCACTCTGAAACACATGCGATTACGAATTGATTAAGATCATTCTTTGACAATTTGGCCTGAGAATCGATATAAAAATTAATTTAGCTTTCAAAATGCGAAATTGCATAATTGTTTACTCTTAAAACGTTAAAAATATGAAAAAGATTTTTACCATTTTTTTTGTTTTCTGCCTGGTTTCTGCTTTAAATGCACAAACCTTACCCAATGCTTCTTTTGAAAACTGGCAAGAGTTTAGTTTTCCAAGTTATATGCAGCCTGAATTCTGGAGTACACCCAATCCATTTACGTCACAGGCCACTGTGCTTGTAGTAACCAGATCAGAGGAGGCTTATTCGGGCACTTATTCTGCCAGACTTGAGACGAAAGACCTTGCTAACGGATTGTTTCAGGCACCGGGATTGCTAACCCTGGCTACATTTAATGTGAATTTAACCACTTTTGAGTATGCTTTTGGTAACGGACTTCCTTTGCAGGAAAAAGTGCTTAGCTTTACCGGCATGTACAAGTACGAAGGCGCTCAGGACGATAGTGCTTCGGTTGCGATTTATTGCTACAAAAAGGATGGCGATGCATATGATACCATTGGGATGGGTCACGCGTTTTTACACGATGCAACCAATTGGACACTCTTTGAAGTAAACATGAATTATTTGAACGATCACCAGCCTGATACTTTTAATGTGATCATCATGTCTTCCGGAATTGCTTCACTCAATCCCGGTTCGGTGATGTTCGTCGACAGCTTAAGTGTAAACACCAACGTGGGGGTGATTGACCTGGATATGCCAAAACTTGTAGTGAACTGCTACCCCAATCCTGCAAACGATCAGGTGACTTTTGAGGTAGCCCTGCCATCTGCCGATCGTGTTGTTTCCTTTTATGATTTGCTCGGTAAAGAGCTTGGTAATATAGCTTT
>PCUL01000308.1:0-8668 GCA_002771745.1 Bacteroidetes bacterium CG18_big_fil_WC_8_21_14_2_50_41_14 | reverse complement strand
ATACCTGGAAATTAAGGAATAAATCTGATCGACTTGCAGTCGGATAAATCCGGCTGCAATGGATGTCCAATAAGCACATTCATTGTAGATGAATAAACCACAATAAATTCCATTCCTTGCAGCCTGGCTTTAGCCGGCTGTAATAATAAACCCCTTATCTTTAAACAACTGTTATATTGTAAAATCTGAAAATATCAGCATGGGAGATGATCGGATACCCCATTAAAAACTAAATCGAACCCGATCGCTAAAAAGCAGGGTTATTAAAGATTTGGAGTAAATATTTACAGTTGTTTTCCGGCTGGTCCTTTATATTCAGCAAGTCCAAAGGCCAGTATTGGATAGAAGATAGGGCTTAATAGCACCAATCCAACCGTAAATCCGGTACTTTTTCCAAAACTTAACGATAACATGTTGACCATCCAAATGGCAAAAATGATATTAACAATTGGTATTAAAAATAAGAGTATCCACCACCAGGGTTTGCCAACAATTTCAAGCAACATCAGGGTATTGTATATTGGAATCAGGGCGGCCCATCCCGGTTTTCCGGCCTTTTCAAAAATACGCCAATAGGTGTACAGGTAGAAGGCAATAATAAACAAGATCAATAACCATGTTCCTGTTCCGAAACCTTCTTCAAAATAATTCATCGAGTCGTCCATCATCATATAAAATTTAGGTGTAACAATATAAGAGCGGATCAAATGTAATTAAAATGACATAAGAAAAACTTCCATTCAGTTGTTTGTGGAATCAGAGTTTCATCTCGGGTATTTCCCCATCCACCTCCAGTGAGGCACCCGTTTTAGCCACAATTTCTTCCACACTCACACCCGGTGCGCGTTCTATCAATTTAAAACCGTTTTTGGTAATGTCTACAACAGCCAAATCGGTTACCACCCGCTGCACACATTGTACCCCGGTAATGGGTAACAAGCAATTTTTGAGCAACTTAGGATTCCCGTCCCTGTCGGTATGCGTGGTGGCCACAATAATGTTTCTGGCGGAAGCCACCAGGTCCATGGCGCCGCCCATGCCTTTCACCATTTTTCCCGGGATTTTCCAGCTCGAAATATCTCCTCTTTCGGATATTTCAAAAGCGCCCAATACGGTCAAATCCACATGTCCGCCGCGGATCATGGCAAAGCTCGTGGCAGAATCGAAAAAGGCCGATCCTTTGGTGTAGGTCACGGTTTGTTTTCCCGCGTTGATCAAATCGGCATCTTCTTCTCCCTTTACGGGAAAAGGGCCGATGCCCAACAATCCGTTTTCCGACTGAAGTATCACTTCCATACCATCGGGGATGTAATTCGCCACCAAAGTAGGGATACCAATGCCCAGATTAACATAATATCCATCCTGTAATTCCTGTGCGATACGCTTTGCTATTCCATTTTTATCGAGTGCCATGGTTCAAGGTTTTTTTCAAATAAATAGGTATATAAATTGTGATAACGTCAGTTACATCAGGTGGATATTACCCCCTGGTGGTTACAAATTCAATCCGTTTTTCGTAATCATCGCCCTGAAAAATCCGTTGTACGAAGATGCCGGGGGTATGAATAAAATTGGGATCGAGTTCACCGGCAGGTACCAGTTCTTCTACTTCGGCAATGGTAATTTTTCCGGCCATGGCCATCATGTTATTGAAATTGTTGGCCGTATGGCGATAAATCAGGTTTCCGGCAGTATCGCCTTTCCAGGCTTTCACGATGGCATAATCGGCCGTCAGTGCATGTTCGAGCAAGTGCATTTTACCGTTGAACTCACGAATTTCCTTTCCTTCGGCTACTTCTGTACCATAGCCTGCCGGTACGAAAAAAGCAGGAATGCCGGCTCCGCCAGCCCGGCAACGCTCTGCCAGTGTGCCTTGCGGGATGAGGTCTACTTCGAGTTCTCCCGACAACAACTGCCGCTCAAATTCACCGTTTTCTCCCACGTAGGAAGAGATCATTTTTTTGATCTGGTGTTTGCGCAACAACATGCCCAGTCCAAATCCATCCACGCCGGCATTGTTGCTGATGCAGGTTAATCCGGTTACACCGCTATCCACCAGTGCCTGTATGGTTTTTTCAGGGATGCCGCATAGCCCGAAGCCGCCCAGCATCAGGGTCATATTGTCTTTTATTCCTTTTAAAGCCTCGGTGGCATTTTTTACAACTTTGTTCATAATAGGTTGTTTTAATGTCAAAAATATTGATTAGCATCCAATCAGCCTGGAGATTACCATGCGTTGGATTTCGCTGGTGCCTTCTCCAATTTGAAGCAGGCGCTGGTCGCGGTAAAAGCGTTCTATGGCATAATCTTTCATCAAACCATAACCGCCATGAATTTGAACCGCTTCGTCGGCCACTTCTTTGGCTACTTCACTGCAATACAGCTTTGCCATGGCGGCCTCTTTACTATAAGGTCTGTGTTCGTCTTTCAACCAGCAGGCTTTATATAGCAGGTTGCGAGCCAGTTCAACTTTAAGCGCCATATCAGCCAGTTTAAAGGCGTTGATTTGAAACTTGGCAATGGGTTTGCCGAATTGTTTGCGTTCGTTGGCATAAGCCAGGGCCATCTCGAAGGCTCCCTGAGCCAATCCCAATCCCATGGCGCCAATGGACAACCGGCCCCCATCGAGGGTATGCAACATAATATGTGATCCATCGCCCACCTTGCCCAACAGGTTTGCTTTTGGGACACGGACATCATCAAAAAACAATTCAGCCGTATCCGAGGCCCTCCACATCATTTTGTTGTGCATGGGAACTCGCCGGAATCCCGGTGTATCCTTTTCAACAATAATGGTTGTAAAGATTTTATTGCCGTTCTGCTCTCCTGATACAGCCTGAACCGTACATCCCAGACTAATATCAACGGAGGCGTTGGTAATAAAGATCTTTGATCCGTTAATGACCCACTCATCACCATCCAGCACGGCCGTTGTTTTTGAGCCCCTTGAATCGGATCCTGCACCCGGTTCCGTTAAGCCAAAACTCCACAAACCGGTTCCGGTGCAAAGCGAGGGCAGGTACTTCAGTTTTTGCTCTTCAGTTCCATAATCCAAAAGAGGACCGATACCCAGTGAGTTGTGTGCTGCCAGAGTGGCGGCCTGTGAGCCATCAACGCGGGCCATCTCTTCTACGGCAATGATGTAGGATAAAGTATCCAGTCCCTGTCCTCCAAATTTTTCAGGAATGTTCATTCCAAACAATCCAAGTTCACCTATTTTGCGGGTTAGTTCATAGGAAAATTCGCTTTTTTCATCCAGTTCCTGTGCGATGGGTTTTACTTCCCTTTCTGCAAATTCACGCACCGTTTCGCGAATCATGATCTGCTCAGGGCTTAAGTCAAAGTTCATATCTTAGTCTTTTAATATTTCTTTATCATGTAATTTAATCAACAGTTTATCGGTATCAACCATATCACCAACCTGCACAGTTACCAATTCAACGATGGCATCGTGCGTGGCAACAATGTTGTTCTCCATTTTCATGGCTTCCACCACCAACAGGATGCTGCCTCTTACCGCTTCGTCGCCAGGCTTAACATTTACTTTGATCACTTTCCCGGGCATGGGTGTAAAATAACTTCCCGCATCTTTACCTTGATCGGCAGATGCGTAAAACTCTGTATCTATCAGAAAATCCTCTCGCTTCATATCATAATGAACACCACTAATGGTCAAATGACCTTGCCCTTTGTTGTTTTCGGAGACATAAACCCGGTAAGACATTTGGTTTATCAAAAGCTCGAGTATTTGATTGTGGACTGAGATCAACCGGGTTTGGAATTGTTGTTCATCAATTTGAAAATGAAATTCATTGCCGCTATATGATTCTATTTCAACCTCTATGGTTTCATGATCCAGTTTCACCGGAACCATCATTCGGTTTCTCCAATAGCCGATTGTATCCCAAATGTTGGAGGGAGCATGGTTGAGAAGCAGGGAGTGAATTAAAAATCCAATCACAGGAACCCCCTTTTGGATTTTGTCTTTTTGTTGTTGGATTGCCAGAAGCAATTGTTCTGAATGGGTGTCGCAAAATTTAGTGGAAATATGGTTGCCTAAGAATGCATCGTGCTGAACTACTTGCAGCAGATAAGGAATGTTGGTTTGGATTCCCTGAATCACGAAATTCTTTAACATCTCTTCTGTTTTCAGGATGGCTTCCATACGGGTTGGTGCCCACACCACCAATTTACCGATCATGGGATCGTAGAAACTCAGGATGGTTTCTGGACGGTCGATGGAAGTGTCGATGCGCACATTTTCACCTTGCGGCATGTTTAGCAATGTGATTTCGCCCGGTGAAGGCAAAAATTGATTGGCGGGATCTTCGGCATAAATACGACACTCGATGGCGTGCCCATTTTGTTTTACCTGATCCTGTGAATAGCGAAGCGGATTGCCTGCCGCCACCAATATTTGTTCTTCTACCAAATCGATGCCTGTTACCATTTCTGTCACAGGATGTTCTACCTGAATGCGTGTATTCATTTCAAGAAAGTAGAAATTCAGGTTTTTGTCCACCAGGAATTCGATGGTTCCTGCACTATTATATCCTATTTTCCGACCAATAGCGATGGCAGCAGCACCCATTTTTTCCCTGATTTCAGGAGTCAGCGTGGGCGATGGAGATTCTTCGATAATTTTTTGATAACGCCTTTGGATGGAACATTCACGCTCGTAGAGATGAATCAGGTTACCAAAATGATCTCCCAGAAGTTGGATTTCGATGTGGCGGGGTTCTTCGATGTACTGTTCAATATAAATGGTTTCATCACCAAAATAGCTTAGCGCTTCACGGCTGGTGGATTCAACCACCTCTTTCAACTCATCAGGATGGTGCACGATGCGCATGCCTTTTCCGCCACCTCCGGCAGCCGCTTTCACCAGAACGGGAAAAGTAAGATTTGGAGATTGTTCGAACAATGTTTTCAGGTCGCCCGTGATGCCTTTGGTCATGGGAATACCAATTTCTTCCACAAATTTACGGGCTTCGATCTTATTGCCCATCAGGGTAATTGCTTGTGTATGAGGCCCGATAAACGTGATGTTGTTTTTTTTGCAAGCAGCCACCAACAAGGGGCTTTCCGATAAAAATCCATAGCCGGGATGGATGGAGTCGCATCCGCTGCTTAGTGCCGCTTCTAATATTTTATCTGTATTAAGATAGGTGTCGCTGAGTTCGTTGCCTCCGATACAAATGGCTTCATCGGCCGAGCGCACGTGCAGGCTGTTTCTATCTGCTTCGGAGTAAACGGCTACTGTACGAATGTGTAATTTTTTTGCCGATTTCATCACCCTAACGGCAATTTCGCCCCGGTTTGCAACCAATATTTTTTTAAATAATTTCATTCTCAAAGTTCGGTTTTACATCACTCAAATTCAATGGGACGTTGAGTTTTTTTAATCCAGGCGGGTTTTCTTTTTTCTAAAAAGGCAGCCATCCCTTCCTGTCCTTCGTCATCAGCGCGCAGGTTGGCGATGATGCCGGCTGTATAATCAATCAGTTCGGTCAACTCCGGGCCATCATACATTAAATACTGTATCAATTGCTTTGTTGCCCGGGTGGCTTTTGGGGCAGCGGTGATGAATTCATTGATATATTTTTTAACGGTTTCAATTAACAGGCCTGTTGGAACGGCTTTATTGATGAGCCCGGTTCTTTCCGCCTCTTTACCTTTAAACTTTCGGCCTGTGAGCATCAGGTCGCGGGCGTGATATTCACCTATGCGGCGTATAATAAACGGCATGATGGTAGCCGGACCAATCCCTATCTTGACTTCGCTGAACGCGAAAGTGGTGTTTTCATCGGCCAGCACCACATCGCAGGCAGCAAACAATCCATTGGCACCACCAAACGCAGAACCATGTACGATGGCCATGGTAGGTACGTGACATTTATACACGGTTTTAAACATCTTGGCCAACCGCTGTCCGTCTTTATAATTTTCGTCTTTGCTATGGTGGGCAATGTGGCTCATATAGTTTAGGTCGGCACCGGCGCAAAAAGATTTCCCTTTACCTTTCAGCACTACCAACCGCAACAATTCATCTTTTGATGCTTCCGCGTAAACGGATGTCAGCTCACTGATCATCAGTTCATTGATTGCATTATGAACTTCAGGACGGTTAAGATATACATAAAGAATATCTTCTTTTCTTTCTACAATAAGGGTTTCAAACTGATTCATTAATAAACATTTACATTCTAAATACACCAAAATTTTGTTCAGGGAAAGGCTGGTTCAACGAACTGGCAATTCCCAGGGCCAGCACCTTGCGGGTGTCTGCCGGATCAATGATGCCATCGTCCCATAAACGCGATGTGCTATAATAGGCCGATCCTTCCGTCTCATATTTTTCGAGGATGGGTCGTCGCAATTTTTCAATTTCTTCGGACGACATTTCAATTCCTTTTGCCAGTAATTGTTCCTGCTTCACTGTGACCAGCACGGTGGCAGCCTGTTCTCCGCCCATCACCGATATTTTGGCATTGGGCCACATGAACAGTAATCTGGGGTTATAGGCCCTGCCGGCCATGCCATAGTTTCCGGCACCAAACGAACCCCCAAAGATGACAGTAAATTTTGGAACATTGGCATTGGCCACGGCATGTACCATCTTTGCTCCGTCTTTTGCAATCCCGCCACGTTCGAATTCCTTACCCACCATAAAACCAGTGATGTTTTGTAAAAAGATCAATGGAATTTTGCGGGCGGTACATAATTCGATGAAATGCGTAACCTTGAGCGCTGACTCGGAAAACAACACGCCAAAATTAGCAATGATGCCAACGGGAAATCCCATGATGTGGGCAAAGCCAGTGACCACGGTTATGGCGTATCTGGCTTTAAACTCCTGAAAACGACTACCGTCCACAATACGCATAATAATTTCACGTGGATCGACCATCTTTCGAAAGTCAATCGGGGCAATGCCATACAGCTCTTTTGGGTCATATATTGGCTCCTCGATGGGAATGGTTCTTAGTGGTTGTTTTACACGATACTCCAGATTTTCGAAAATGTGACGACAAATTTGTATTGCATGGGTGTCGTTGTCAGCCAAATGATCAGCCACCCCTGAAATGCTGGTATGTACTTCGGCGCCGCCCAGTTCTTCTGCACTTACCTCTTCGCCTGTTGCAGCTTTTACAAGAGGAGGCCCCGCGAGAAAAATGGTTCCCTGCTCCTTTATAATAATCGTTTCATCGCTCATGGCAGGTACGTAGGCACCTCCAGCCGTGCATGATCCCATCACGATACTGATTTGAGGGATACGCATGGCCGACATCCTGGCCTGGTTATAAAAAAATCGTCCAAAATGATCACGATCGGGGAATACCAAATCCTGTTCCGGTAAAAAAACACCACCCGAATCGACCAGGTAAATGCATGGTAAGTGGTTCTCCATGGCGATTTCCTGCGCACGTAAATGCTTTTTAATGGTAAATTGCATATAAGTGCCTCCCTTGATGGTGGCATCATTTGCAATCAGGATGGTCTCACGTCCGTGAATAACTCCTATTCCTGTGATGATACCGGCAGAAGGAAATTGGTTGTCGTATTGGTTGTAAGCTGCCAGGGCAGAAAGTTCAAGAAAGGGTGTGTTGCGATCTACCAACAAGTTGATTCGTTCGCGGGCCAACAGCTTTCCACGTTCTTTATGTCGCTTCACTGCTTCCGGACTTCCTCCCTGTGTATTCTGTTTTAGTACTTTACGATATTGTTCGAGCAGTGTGATAAATGCTTTCCTGTTTTCCTGAAACTCAACAGCATGGGTATCGATTTTGGTTTTTAATCTGTACAAGGTATTATTTCTTTAATTATTCCTGGTATTTCACATTTCAGAATAGGTGTAAATACAGTGTGCAAGTATAGGCATAAACGAGCAATAAAAAAAGAGCCTGCAAACGTTTTAATGCAATAAACTTTGTTAATAAACAGGATGATAAACTAAGCTCTTTATTGTAAAAATGGAATTGCTTACTGCTGCTTATCGATTTTTATTTCTATTTTTGATCCTGATTTTGCAAACGATTGCAAAATTCTGAAAAAACGATGAATTTATGAACTATCCCAAAAAAGTAGTTATTGGCGACATAACAGTGAGAGATGGGTTTCAGCATGAAGAGAAATATGTTCAACCCGAAGCCAAACTATGGGTGCTTGAGGAAATGATACTTGCCGGAGTGAAGCATCTGGAAGTTACCAATTTTGGCAATCCACTAGGTATGCCTCAGTTTAAGGATGCTGATCTATTGTTTAAAGCCATTAGAAAAAGTAAACGCGTGAGCCACTTGTTGCACGAAGTGAGTTTAACGGCAGTTACCATTCGTGAAACAGCCATTGAAAGAGCCATCGAAGCAAAAAAAGCCGGCTTTGGTCCCGATAGGATATTGTTGATGGTCAGCACTTCCGAGTCGCACCAGAAGAAAAACTCAGGACTTACATTGGACGAGTACTGGAAAATGGCCGAAAAATATATCCCCAAGGCACATGATGCCGGATTAAAGGTAAACGGTACGGTGAGTACGATATGGGGATGCCCCATCGAAGGCCCGATGGATATGATGGATGCTGTGAAGTTTGCAAAGAGGTGGTTTGATATTGGAGCCAATGATGTGGAACATGCCGACCATGATGGCAGTGCTTCACCCAATCGGGTATA
>PCUL01000255.1 GCA_002771745.1 Bacteroidetes bacterium CG18_big_fil_WC_8_21_14_2_50_41_14 | reverse complement strand
GACGATCGGTGTGCTTATACTCCAACTTGATGAATTCATCCGCAGGGTTTGGGTAGGCCTTAATAGGTATGGCATCCAGGCTTTTGTAATATTCTTCCGGTGTGGGCGCTTCGTCAATACTAACCTGCACCACCGAACAATTTGTCATATCAATATCACCCGATACGATGGGATCGGGGCACAGGCTGTCATACACAAAATTCTCTGTGTAAAGGGTGTCTTGCTCTAAGTTGGCGTTGATCTTATACATGTATATGTCCGTATGGTTCATGTCATTTTCATTAACAGTACAGGCAATCACATATTTATTGTCAAAGGTTTTGATCATGTGAGAAGTCCCTCTGGTATTTGGCCTGATCTCAGCATTATAGACATGTCCTGAAGTATCAAAAACAATCTCGCCAAATGGATTGCCTGTTGTTAAAGGTCCAACGACAGCAGTAGCAAGAAAAATCGAATCATTTACCGTTTCTATTTCTACCATAAGATTGTCCATTGTACCCGGAATAATAGAATCGCCCCAGATACGTTTGTATCCAAGTTCTTGACCTTCATAATTTATAAACATCAATAATGAATTACGTATGTACCCATTGGGATAATCAAGAAATTTACTTCCCACACCCATGATTACAGAATCGTTTAGCGGGATGACTGAATAAGCTTCCCCCACCAGACTATCTGCTACACCAAAAGGCAACACCCATTTCTCATTAAATTGACTGTCTATTCCAATAAATAAAGGTCGCAACCAAGCACGATTCGGATTAGAAGGGTATGGGTAGTAACAATATCCGCTGATGATATAATCTTCGCCAAAACGATAAAGTTTTGTTCCATAGGCAAAATTAATCAAAGGGTGTTCTGTTTTTGATGCATAGGGCTTTGACCACAAAAGATCGCCATCAGGGCTGTAACATAGCAAGAATACCTGATTTATCTGTTGATTTCCATCTTCAAAACGGGTAAGAACAATGATGTTGCCTTCATTGCTAATCATAATGTCAACAGCGACACCATTCATGTAACCCCAATCTTTTGATACTCTACACCACAACTTTTCACCACAAGGATTAAACTTAGATAAAAATGGCCATGGGAGATCCAAAAAAGCCACTCCTGCAATATATTTGTTTCCTGCACTATCATTGTGACCGCACCAACCAATGTATTGTGCTTCGGTATTTATTAGTTTATTATCATATAATAAATTACCATTAATATCTGTTTTTATATTCCAACCATTACCGCTAGTGCCATTTACTACATCAGATGCTACAAGGTAATAGCCTCTGTCGTAATCCTTAATAAGGTCGTACACACTATTGTAGTGGTTGGGTTTTCCAATTGTTGTTTGCCATCTTTGTGCAGTAGCCAGTTGCACAAGAATGCATAGTGTGGATATTAGAATTATCTTTTTCATATTCAATATAATTACGCGAAAAGTTATAAGCTGCCCTGAAATTAATCAGGGCAGCTGAAATTGGTTTTCACTAATCTATTTAACAACGGTAAATTTAATACTTTCTGTTAATTTTCCGTTCACTTTCAGACTGGCTACATAAACTCCCGGATTCCATTCTCGGGTAATCAAAGTTAGCTGATCCTGTTGTCCTGAAGTGCTTCGACTTTCGATGGTAACACCCCGTAAATCCTTTATAGTAACGCTGGCTTTAGCATCTGACTCCAATTTGTATTCAAGAACAACTGATGCAGAATCAGGATTCATGGTTGCCTTTAACGAATAATCTTCTACTGATCTCATCTTTGCTGTTTGTACGCTATCTGCATGTATTGGAGCCTTGGTAACAGCATTTGGCACTTCTAACACCTGCACCAGACGCGTTGTTTGGGTATTATATTCCAAGGGCATGGTAGAGGAGTTTATGTTATTTTGTACCGGGATATAATAGACCGTTTTCTCTACAGGGTTTTGTGCCCGGGAAAACTGAGTAAGCAAAACAAACATTATAACAATAAGTTTCT
>PCUL01000246.1 GCA_002771745.1 Bacteroidetes bacterium CG18_big_fil_WC_8_21_14_2_50_41_14 | reverse complement strand
CCTTTGGCAGGATTGGATCCAAAAACCCAGACTTTTGTTACAGAACTACTTCTGGAATTGAACCATGCCGGTAAAACCATTATTTTCACCACACATCAGTTGGATTTGATCGATCACCTGCAACCCAGGGTGGCTGTACTTTCGGAGGATCACACCATTCAAAAAACCGGGACAGCATCTGAAATACTAAATGATGAGGATTTCCTGATCAGCGTAAACCTGATTCACAAACATGTGCACAAACATGGAGACGAAACCCACAAACATTACCATTCACACTATGTTTTTCATAAACACTAGCCTCAGGGAGGGTTAATTAATTACGGTAACGGTGAGGTGTGACACAGGATGCACTGTTAATGCCCTGGGTTTCTCCAATCCTAAGGCAGGTAATGGTTTGCGGATTAGCGATGGGCGGTATTTTAAGCATAAACGTTGATGCGGAGCCAACCACAAAACTGTATGCAGCGTATGAAGCCTCGCCTGTTGCAAATGTGCTGTTAGCAGTAGCTATTCTCATTTCTTCGTTATTTTCAGTTCGTCAAGTATTAAGTAAGTAATATCAATTCTCGCATTAGCAAAGTCCTTGTTATTAAAATCGGATGACTGGATACAGTTAGCAAAATAATAAACGTTGTCTTTGGTCATAAAGAACGAATGAACCTTCAACGTTAAATTCGTCATAATACTTTTTAAAGTCCTCACGAATTTCCGTGGTCTGTTTTTGCGCACAACTCGTCAGTTCAAAAACTGCTAAAGTCAAAATGATTATCGTCTTTTTCATTGTCGTAATATTGTGTTATTGCTCGTGCAGGTTTATTATGTTTTATTGTGCGATGGCAAAAATGCCTTTGGTTCCGATAAATATCCAGATGCTTGCAATTGCGTGGGCATTATTTTTCCTTTTTTTTGGTTTTATTTTTTAATACTTTCAAACTTTCCATATAATTTTTTTCTGCTTCGCTCAATGTTTTTTGTTGATACTTCTTGTATTCTGTGGTAGCCTTTTCAATAGCTATTTCGTGGCTGATAGCACCTGCACCCTGCAACAGTTTTTCGCCGCTCATTGTCAAAATTTTATCCAAATGTTCAGCCCAATCTTTCATTAACATTGCTTGTTCTCGTTCGGCTTGACGCTCGGCAAAATCCAAATACCCCGATACTATTTGTCCAAGCGAACGAAGCTCTTTTTCGTCTAAATAATTTTTTGCAACTGCCACGTCTTTCAGGTACGGACGACTACCCGGGAAAGTCATCAGGCCCATAAATTCTTTTTCGGCATCGGCACGGGTAAAAATAACCTCGGCTGCTGTTTGTCCGTGTACGGCATAATGAATTTTGTTTTGCACTTTTTTAAAAAATTCAACAGAAACACCTGCTTTTGGGTCGTAATCAATGCTGGTTGAGTAAATATCAAGTACCTGCCGGTAAAATACCTTTTCGGATGCACGAATGTCGCGTATTCGTTGCAACAATTCTTTCCAATAGCCACCGCCACCCAAATTTTTCAGGCGTTCGTCGTCCATGGTAAAACCTTTGCGTATATACTCATTAAGGCGTTTGGTTGCCCAAATACGAAATTGGGTTCCTCTTTTAGATTTCACCCTATACCCCACAGAAATAATTACATTCAGGTTGTAAAATTTCACCGGTTTATCGGAATTTGCAATGTGCAAAAATTGCACATTGCTTTTCTCTTCTAATTCTCCTTCCGAAAATATTTTAGCAATATGCTTAACAATTACACTCCTGTCTCTTTCAAACAATGTAGCCATTTGCTCTTGCGAAAGCCAAACCGAGTCTTCTTCAAAGCGAACATCTACCGATATTTTTTCGTCCTCGGTTTTGAATAAAATAAAATCTGAATGGTTTTCTTTCATTATAATTTATATTGTAAGCTTTTTTTATATTTTCTTCTGTAGCGTTGGCTCCCGAAAAATCGGGACAAGTTTTGCAAGCTCTTTTGCATCCCGACAGTTTTGATATTGGTTGCAGCGTTGGCCCGTGTGGCTTGCAAATCCGCCTGCCCTGCCGACCGCAGGCAGGCGGACGGGCAGGTGTGCTGCAATGTAGGTGGGGTTTCCTTCTTCTTTTTTGCGGGGGGAAGAAAAAAACAAAATAAATTCCTTCAAATTTGCACCAACCTGTCAAAGAGCTAAAGTCTATTCGTTATATTTTTTAGGTTATCATTTATGTCTCAGTTTCGGTTTTTTATACCTGCATACAACGAGTGGATAAACTCATCTAGCAATTATTTATCTACCACCTTTTTTTTAACCTCTTTATAATTAATAACCTACGCATTTTCAATCGTTTAAAATTATTTAAATCAGCTCTTTGCTTTATTATAAACGGATCATCGGGTGTTTGATGGGGTAAATCTAGTGATTTATTTTATCGATTTGATTTTTAAAGTTGTTATTTTGGTGTTTTATTGTTGGGAGGAGGGGGCTATGGAGATCGAACTCACCTCTAAATTTTCTCATTCCGCGAGTGAGTCGGGCAGGCGTTAACTTGACTGCCAAACGCTGAACACAGATTCACGATGGGATAACCTTCCAGGTTTTTTTCAACCTGGAAGGTTGAAGTATTTACGAATGTTGAAGGATTGATCCCTTGTTCGTTAATCGATAGCTTGATTGTCGGTTTACCTACCTTCGGTAGGTGAACCTGCCGTAAGCACGGAGGCAAGGAGGCAGTTCGATATTCAGTTTCTGTATTGACATACTACCATGTGTACGCCTTGCCCCACAATGTTTATCGGGGTTTTCCACAAATCTTTCACTTCCAAATAAAAAAAAAGCACCATCCTGGACATGGTGCTCTGTGCTGGCTAAGTTGTTTATAGATAAATATCCCTAATAGTTATCAATTGGTCCTTTACAATTCTTTCCGGTTGCTATTCTTTAATTTGTCATGGTTCGATACATTACCATTTCTGCACAAAAATATTCTGGTCTGAATTCTAATTTCATTATTCCGGTAGAATAAGATACATTTGTTATGTGGGGTATTAAGTTCATGTTAGTATCTCTGAAATGGGGCTTCGTTATCAACACCAATAACAGCTTAGTGACTATAAGACAATTAAAATGTAAAATACCCTTAGTCGCTATTGACAATTTGATTGAAAAGTTTGTCAGGTGATCAACGATTTTCTGTGATTCTATGTAAATTTTTAGTGCATTTCCCAACTGAGATAGTTTTTATCTAATTGAATGATAAATCGTTGCATCTTTCTATTTTCAGTAATTGACTGGTTTGGGAACCAATTCAATTGTTAATATTTAACATCAAAAATCACAAATCTCTTATTTGACTGACAAAATCTTTATTTTAGCCCGATCTTTTGTTCAGTTCCCCGGAAGGGTAGTCCATTTTATGATTACCCAATGTAAAAAGGATTTGTAATTGCCTTGGTCTGGAGAACAGCATTTTATTTTTTACTCACTAATACAATCTAACATGGTTCCAAAAATTTCAACACTCAGCGGATACATTCACGAATATCAAAAAAGCGTTGCCAATCCAACCGGGTTCTGGGACAATGTGGCCGATACATTTTACTGGCACAAACGATGGGACAAGGTTCTTGAATGGGATTTTCATGAGCCAAAGGTCAGTTGGTTTGTAAATGGCAAACTCAACATCACAGAAAACATTTTTGAACGACATCTCTTTCTGCGCCATGATCAGCCTGCACTGATATGGGAGCCCAACAATCCTGATGAAGCTCACCGGATACTCAGTTATGGAGCACTTTTTAAGGAGGTAAAGAAATTCAGCAATGTACTTTTGGGCCTTGGACTTCGCAAAGGTGACCGTGTTACCATCTACTTGCCCATGATTCCTGAGTTAACCATTGCCATGCTTGCCTGTGCCCGGATTGGGGTCATTCACTCTGTGGTATTTGCCGGATTTTCTGCCAATGCACTGGCCGACAGAAACAACGATGCCGAAGCGCGGGTGTTAATTACTTCGGATGGAGGCTACCGTGGAAGCAAGGTGTTGAAACTGAAAAATACTGCTGACGAATCGCTGGAAAAAAGTCCGACCATCGAGAAAATGATTGTGGTGAAACGAACGGCCACCGAAATAACCTGGAACCAGGACCGTGATCTGTGGTGGAACGAACTTATGGAGTCAGCTTCTGAGGAGGGAAAAGCCACCGTGATGGATTCTGAAGACCCGCTTTTCATTTTATATACCAGTGGTTCTACTGGCAAGCCAAAGGGTGTGGTTCATACAACCGGAGGCTACATGGTTTATTCAGCCTATACTTTTCGGAATGTTTTCCAGTATTCTTCCGGTGAGGTGTATTTCTGTGCTGCAGATATTGGTTGGATCACCGGTCATTCGTATATTGTTTACGGTCCCTTGCTCGAAGGAGCCACTACCGTGATGTTTGAAGGGATTCCCAATTTTCCGACACCATCCAGATATTGGGATATCATCAATAAATTTGAGGTCAACCAGTTTTATACCAGCCCGACTGCTATTCGATCGCTGATGGCAGAAGGACAACAATGGATCGAAGGGATTGATATGCCATCGTTGCGGGTGTTGGGAACCGTTGGTGAACCCATCAATGAAGATGCCTGGCACTGGTACCACGACCATGTGGGTGGAAACCACTGTCCCATTGTGGATACCTGGTGGCAAACCGAAACAGGAGGCGTGATGATTAGCCCCATGGCCGGAATCATTCCCACTAAACCTGCCTTTGCTACCATGCCCTTACCCGGCATTCAGCCTGTGATTGTGGATGCCGAAGGTCGCTACCTATGCCATAAAAGTGTAGAAGGTAACTTGTGTATTAAATTTCCCTGGCCGGGGATAGCACGTACACTTTGGGGTGATCACGAGAGGTACAAAATCTCCTATTTTTCGCAATATCCCGGTTTGTATTTTACAGGCGATGGCGTCCGTAGGGATGAAGATGGATATTACCGCATCATGGGCCGTGTGGATGACGTTATCAATGTTTCGGGCCATCGATTGGGGACGGCCGAGATTGAAAATGCCATCAACGAACACCCGCTGGTTACCGAATCGGCAGTGGTAGGTGTTCCGCATCCCATCAAGGGTCAGGGAATTTATGCCTTCGTGGTTTGCCCCGAATTTTCAAGTGGTGGTGAGGAAGGAGTTCGAAATTCTATTTTAAAAGCAGTAAGCTTGTTTATCAGTCCCATCGCCCGTCCTGATCAAATCCAATTTGTTCATTCTTTGCCAAAAACACGATCAGGTAAAATTATGCGGCGTATTTTACGTAAAATTGCAGAAGGAAATACGCGGGATTTTGGCGATATAACTACGATGGTCGATTCTGATGTGATAGACCAGATAATCGCCGGAAGACTTGCAGAATAATAGAACTTCATGACCCGACAAATTGGAAATGTCTTGTTTTTTTTGTTTCTTGTCGCTAATATCTACGGACAGGAAATTGATCTCAACAAGGCAAAACAAATTACCTTTACACAGGGTGATGACAACCGCCCTTCCTGGTCGCCGGATGGCTCAAAATTAGCTTTCCAGACCAACAGAAACGGAACCTGGGACATCTATTGTTACGATTTGGCCCGCGACAGCATTTTCCCAATTGTGAGAGGTAAATTCAATTATCAACATCCGGTTTGGTTTCCGGATGGGGAAAAACTGGTGTTTGATTCGGATACCCTGGGAACAGAAACCCTTTATAGTTGCGAACTTACCGATAGAAAAATCAAGCGGTTGTTTAAACGACTGATTAGATGCAGGGAGGCTTCGTTTGCTTCTTCTGCCCGTCAGGTATATTTTTCAGGATTTGATAAAACTACAACAGAATGGCAGATATACAGTTACGATTTTGTTTACGACAATTTAAACCAGCTTACTTTCAGCAAGAGTCGCTGCATGGATCCCCGGGTTGCCCCTGATGGGAAACACCTGATGTACGTTAAAACCGATACTCCTTTGGAACCTACATCTATTCCTTTTATTAATTGGTATGGAGAAGAAAGCCACCGCATGGATACTTTAAAAGTACTGGATCCTTGTTGGCATCCAGGAGGGTTGAAAATATATTTTGTTTCAGATCGCGATGTGAGTGGTGGCGAATTGTACAGCATTTGGGAAAATGGCACCCACCTGGAACGAATTACTTACGATAGTATTGAAATACAGCAACCAGCTATTTCCCCTGACGGAAAAAAACTTGCACTCTCAATAAATGGCGCATTGGGTTTAGAATTGTATTTGATACAACTCAGCGAAGAATAAGCAAATGAAGCCATGAATAATTCGCCATCCTAACTCAAAATGCTCTGATACAATTCTATTTGCCCCTGCTCCAAAATCTTGAGTATCTTTGCTACATTGTAAATCAAATTTAAAGATAGTAACTATGGCAAATCAACAACCAGAATTTAACGTTAAAAAAGTGCTCCCCATAGCCATCATTTTTGGTGCATTGGTATTTATCATCATTTTTTGGAGTAGGATGACAGTAACCATTAAAGGGGGATACGGAGGTGTGTTGTTCCAGACTTTTGTGGGTGGTATCGACACGATGAATACCTACGGTGAAGGATTTCACTTCATCGCTCCCTGGAACGACATGATTGAATATGAAACCCGGCAGCAGGAGGTGGCCGAAAACATGGATGTGCTTTCATCCAATGGATTGTCGATAAAAGCAGATATATCAGCCTGGTACGAACCCAACTTTAATGAATTGGGATTGCTCCATTCCAAAATCGGAACAGACTATGTTAAGCGGATTGTTATCCCGGCTCTGCGTTCATCGGCACGAAGTGTGATTGGCCGATATACACCTGAGCAAATTTATTCTACGAAAAGAGATGCCATTCAGGATGAGATTTATGACGAGTCACGTACGATCTTAAATAGTAAATATGTGAATTTAAAGCGAATTCTTATCAGGTCAATCGTACTTCCTGAGACTATCAAATCAGCCATCGAAGGAAAATTAAAGCAGGAACAGGAATCACTTGAGTATGAGTTTAAAATTCAAAAGGCTCAAAAAGAAGCTGAACGTCAGATTATTGATGCAGAAGGCAAAGCCACGGCCAACAAAATTTTGAATGCCAGTCTTACTGATAAAATTCTACAGGAAAAAGGCATCAGTGCCACTGTGAAGCTGGCAGAGTCGAACAACACCAAGATTGTGATTATTGGTAATAGTAACAACGGTATGCCCATTATTTTAGGAGATTTAAAATAGGAACTACCGAATATGACCAGTAGCCATCGGGATGGCGGATGGTCACAGAGTATAAACTGAACTTATCCAAAGATTTTAACTTTGGATAAGTTGCATAAAAAGAAGAGCCGGCTTTTGCCGGCTCTTCTTTATGTATGTTTTGATGAATCTTTTAAACAACCTTCAACTCTGCCAAACACTCATGGATGAGATTGAAAGTACGTTCGATATCCATATCCAATCCCACTGAAAAACGCACCAAACCCGGCGACAGTCCCATTTCTTTTTGAATGTCTTCAGGAACTTCCGAGGAGGTACTTTTCCCTGAATTGGAAAACAAGGTTTTAAAATATCCCAAACTTACCGCATGGTATCCAACCCCTTTTTCCTGCATCAATTCCATAAACGGTGCGGCACGCTCGGCAGTTTCCAAATCAATGGCAATCAGTCCTCCCATTCCGTATCCTTCGTTTATCTGCGATTTAAACAACTCGTATTGAGGATGATCTGGCAATCCGGGGTAGTTGAATTTTAGTCCCAACTCTTTAAATTTTTCGGCCAGGTATAAGGCGTTTTTGCTGTGTTGCATCATACGGATGTGCAGGGTGGCCATATTTTTCAGGATGGAGGACGAACGCATCGGGTCAAGAACGGGGCCAAGTAGCATGGCAGTTCCGGAATTTACATCGCTAAGTTCATTTACAAACTCGACAGAGGCACAAATAGCACCGGCCACACAGTCGTTTTTACCATTGATAAATTTAGTCATGCTGTGCACCACAATGTCGGCACCCAAACGAAAAGGGCTGATAATCATGGGTGTAAACGTGTTGTCGACAATAAGTTTAATATCATGTTGATGGGCAATTTCCGCCAACTTTGGGATGTCGGAAATCTGCAACAAGGGATTGGTCATCGACTCGGTGTAGAGGATTCTGGTGTTGGGACGGATGGCTTTTTTAATGCTTTCAAAATCTACTATGTTCACGAAAGTGACCTCGATATTGAATTTTTTGATGTAGTTGTTCAAAAAAGCGAAGGTGCCGCCATAAGTGGTTACGCTGCTGATGATATGGTCGCCTGCATTGCAGCATTGCAGAATTGCGCCGGTTATAGCAGCCATTCCTGATCCGGTTACCCAGGCGGCAGGGGTACCTTCCATGGCGGCCAGGGCATCGGCCAGGTATTTGTTGGAAGGGTTCCAGTGTCGTGAATACAAGAAACATCCTTGCGCTGCTCCATGAAACGCATCGATCATGGTATCTTCCTTCAAAAAGGTATAGGTGGCTGAATCGGTGATGGATGGATTGACGTCACCAAACTCTCCAAATTGTTTTAAATCCTGTATGGCGGTTGCCGGGTTAAATTTTTCTGACATGGGTCTTAAATTAATGATTTTCT
>PCUL01000314.1 GCA_002771745.1 Bacteroidetes bacterium CG18_big_fil_WC_8_21_14_2_50_41_14 | reverse complement strand
GTGGTTTGGCGTCTGCTATCGAGCAGGTTTTAGAAAAGAAGAGGTTCCAACATGAGAGGGACGAAGCGCTTGAAGCTCTTAAAATAAGTGAAATTAAGTTTCGCCATTTGTTCGAAAATATGCAGGATGTTTACTTCCAGATAAACGAGCAGGAAATAATAACAGAAATAAGCCCTTCCATCATCCGAATTGCCGGTTATCACCGGGATGATTTAATTGGCCAGCCTGTAACCACGTTCTACTATGACCTGAACGAATGGGAAACCATGTTAGGGGTACTTGCTCAAAAAGGGGAAGTCTGGGATTTTGAAGTCAGGTTAAAAACCAAATCAGGCGAAGTGAAATATGTTTCCCTTAATGCGCATTGGATACCCGGTGAGCTTAATAAACAGCTTGGTATCGAAGGGTCGTTACGAGATATTGATGATAGAAAACGAATAGGAGAGGACCTGCTAAAAAGCAGAAACAACCTGGAAGAGTATTTTGAAAATGATATTTCGGCCGATTACGTGGTTTCCGTTTCGGGCGAAATTTTTAGCTGCAACAAAACGTTTTTGAGTTTATTCGATTTTGAAAAAAAATCGGATACTGAAAAATTTGATATATCAGGTCTTTATAAAAATCCGGAGGACAGGAAACAAATTATCCGTCTGATAAAAAAACAAGGGAAAATTGAAAACTATGAAGTCGAATTTATTTCAAAAGAAGGAAAAATTATCCATGCACTGATAAATGCCATCGGCATTTTCGGCAAGGAGAATAAACTTGAAAAAATAAGGGGATATGTTGTCGATATTTCAGAACAAAAAAATATTGAAAAGGAACTTATTAAAAGTGAAGAAAAATACCGCTTGTTATTCGCCAATAACCCAGAACCCATGTGGATTTACGACCTTGAAACACTTGCATTTTTGGAAGTGAACCAGGCAGCCGTTAACCATTACGGATATTCAAAGGAAGAATTTCTTTCCATGACACTGAAAGACATCCGTCCGGCTGAAGATATTCCAGCCCTGCTGGAGGATATTAAAAATACACGTTCCGATTTGAATTTAGCCGGAGAATGGAGGCACCTTAAAAAGAACGGTGAAATAATCGATGTGGAAATAACATCACATTCCATACTATATAACGACCGGAAAGCACGGCATATATTAATTAACGACATTACCGAACGTAAACGAGCTCAGTTCGAATATCAAACCATGATTAAAACTTCAAAAGATGGTTTCTGGATTGTTGATGCCATTACCGGAAAATTGATAGATGTAAACCAAGCTTACTGCAAAATGATTGGTTTTTCGCGCGAAGAGTTGCTTCAAATGACCATCAGGGATGTTGAAGCAGTTGAATCCCAGGAAGAAACAAGGCAACACATTGAATTAATAATAGAGAAAGGATTTGACTCGTTTGAAACGAAACACAAAACCAAATCAGGAAAAATCATTGATATTGAAGCTAGTGCTACTTACATTTCATCGGGTACCCCACAATTCTTTGTATTTTTAAAAGATATATCAGAACGTAAACGTGCAGAAAATGAAATATCAAAATTATCTCACAGCGTTGAACAAAGCCCGGCTTCAGTTATTGTTACCGATTTGAATGGGAATATGGAATATGTTAATCAAAAAACCCTGGAGATTAGCGGTTACACAAAAAACGAATTAATCGGCAAAAATCCACGGATTTTTAGTTCAGGCGAAAAACCGAAAGAAGAGTATGAGCAACTTTGGGCTACCATTTTATCTGGCAAGGAATGGCATGGCGAATTTCACAATAAAAAGAAAAATGGCGAGCTGTTCTGGGAATCTGCTTCCATTTCGCCCATATTTAATGAAAAGCATGAAATAATCAATTACGTGGCCGTAAAAGAAGATATCACAGAGCGGAAACGTCTGGAAGATGCGCAGAAATTAATGCTTGAAATTTCAGAGCTGGCCGCCAAAAATGTTACA
>PCUL01000429.1 GCA_002771745.1 Bacteroidetes bacterium CG18_big_fil_WC_8_21_14_2_50_41_14 | reverse complement strand
GGGCGTAATTTCTTATTCTTTTCCAAAGTTGAATGTTAAAAAATGGTTGCTGGTCAACACCAGGATCAATCGAATGCCTGATCTGCATCTTGTCGACAGGTATTTCATGGCAGTAAAAGAACTGGGTGTTATAAACGACAACCTGGGACTGGATTTTTTTATCCCTGAAAAAGAGGAAGTCAACCCTTTGGAGATGGCCTCTTCATTGAGTAATGGATATATAGCCATGGTCATAGGAGGTCAGCATTTTACAAAGATATTTCCGCCCGAAAAGGCAGCAGAATTGATTTCACGATTGGCTCTTCCGGTGGTTTTGCTTGGCGGACCTGAGGACAAACAACGGGGGAACGAAATTATCCAACTGTGTCAACACGCGAAAATGCTCAATACCTGCGGAACTTTGTCGTTAAATCAATCGGCTTCTTTGGTAAGGCAAGCGAGGCTGGTAATTACCAATGATACAGGTCTGATGCACATCGCCGCTGCCTTCAGCAAACCCATTCTCAGCATCTGGGGCAACACAGTTCCTGAATTTGGTATGTATCCATACATGCCCGGAAAAGAACATTTGTTTGAAATTGCTCAGGTAGCCGGTTTATCGTGTAGGCCTTGTAGTAAACTGGGCTTTTCAAAATGCCCGAAAAACCACTTTAAGTGCATGGTGAACCAGGATGTGGAATGGATGGTGGAACAATCAGCCCGATTACTGGATTGTTCCGCCAAATTTACTGATTAACAGGTTGAAGTAAAAATTACAGATTGTCGATCTGTGTTCTGATCAATTCCCAATCACTATTGCTGATTTTAGCTCCATAGCCTTCGATCACTTTACCTGCAAGCAGGGCTCCCAGTTTTCCTGATTTTTCGAATCCCATGTCGTTGAGATAACCGAACAAAAATCCGGACGCGTACAAATCGCCGGCTCCTGTTGTATCCAGTACTTTCGATTCAATGATACCAATAATTGTTGTCTCCTGTCCGCTTTTAATCATCGAACCCTCTTTGCCGATCTTTACAATGGCAATGTCGCACATTTCGGCCAGTTCATCCAGTGCTTCTTTTGGGGCTTTTCCTGTAAATGCTTTGGATTCTTCTTCGTTGGCAAACACGATATCCACATATTTCTCTACCATTTCATGCAAAAAATCCAGGTTGTCTTCCACCACGTTGTAACTGGCCAGGTCGAGGGATATTTTCAACCCCGCCCGGTGTGCTTTTCTAAGAATTTCTTCCAGTAAGATATGATTTTGAACCAGATAGCCTTCAACGTGAATCAGGTTGTGTCCGATAAAGTGTTCCTCTTCCAGATGTTCAGCGGCCAATTCGATGGCCGCACCCAAAAAAGTACCAAAAGTCCGCTCACCATCTTTACTGATCATGGCATTGGCTATGCCTGAAGGTGTTTCACTAAAAAAGAGCAAGGGCGTAATGTGGCTTGAAATTAAATCATCACGGAAAAACTGGCCGGTCAGGTCGTTTCCAACAGTTCCAATAAACGAGGTTTCCATTCCTAAACGGGCCAAACCATGAATGGTATTGGCAGCCGATCCTCCCGAAGCCATTTCCCTTTCAAGGTGGTTGCTTTTGGTTGAAATACTGGACGAAGTGAGTGCATCGACCAATTGCATGCTGCCTTTGGGAAGTTTTAATTCCTCCAGAAGAGAATCGTTTTCCAGTTTTGTTAATATATCAACTAGTGCATTTCCAATGCCCAATACTTTTGCCATGTAGGTATTTTTTTGCAAAAGTAGTGAATAAGCCTAAAACACGACCCTCAACATGGATTATTTACTGATCATGACCTTTTTAAAATAGACTTCATCGCCTGAAATCAGTTGAAGGGTATATAAACCTGTATTTAGATTTGGCAATTGGATTTTTAATACACA
>PCUL01000427.1 GCA_002771745.1 Bacteroidetes bacterium CG18_big_fil_WC_8_21_14_2_50_41_14 | reverse complement strand
AAAACCCTGGCTACCAATGCCGGATTAAAAATATTTTTCCCAAGTCCGCCAAACGACATTTTGGCCATGCCTATTGCAACCAGAGAGCCAACGACAACCATCCAGCCCGGCAAGTTGGAAGGGACATTCATTGCCAATAAAATCCCTGTAACGAGCGCACTTCCATCCATGATGGTGACAGCGCCTTTTATGAGATATTTTTGAATCACCCATTCGAAGAATAAACTGGCGATGACGGCCAGCAAAAGAACCCGAATGGCATCTACTCCAAAGTAATAAACTCCAACCAACATGGCAGGAACGAGGGCAATGACCACGCCAACCATGATTTTCTTGGTGGATTCATCTACATGGATGTGAGGAGAACCTGATATGGTAAATTTATTCATTATCCTTACTTTTTAATTCTTGTCCTGATTGCCCGACCGACTTTTATTTTCCCTAGCCTGAGATAATCCAATAATGGAATGCCTGCGGGGCAGGTATATTGGCAGGAGCCACATTCAATACAGTCCATGATCATTTCTTTTTCGGCTATTTGCAGTTTTCCAAGTTTGGCAGCTTTTGTAAGTAAATAAGGTTCCAGGCCCATGGGGCAAACAAGAGTGCACCTGGAGCACCGAATACAAGGGTTTTCCACCAGCCGTTGCGACTCCGTCTTTTCCATGAGCAGGATGCCGGAGGTACCTTTAACGATGGGAGTATCAAGTTCAGTGATGGCTTTGCCCATCATGGGGCCACCGCAAATTACCTTCCCGGTGCTTTCGGGAAGACCTGCTGCCGCATCAATCAAATCCTGGGTTGATGTACCAATACGAACCAGGAAGTTAGAGGGTTTTTTAACCGCTTTCCCGGTAACGGTCACCACGCGCTCGAAAAGGGGTTTGTTTTTTTGAACCGCCTCATAAACGGCAAATGCCGTACTTATATTTTGCACAACACATCCAACCTCAATGGGGAGTTTGCCTGAGGGCACTTCCCGGTTTAGCGCTGCTTTGATCAACTGTTTTTCGCCACCTTGCGGATATCGGACCTTTAAAGCGATCACGCGTATGCGCTCATCTGTTTTGGCCAATTCAGTAAGGTGATTGATGGCATCCGTTTTATTGTTTTCGATTCCTATAATCGCCTTCTCCACAAGTAGGGCTTTCATCAGGATTTGAATCCCCACGATGATTTCACGACCTTTTTCGAGCATCATGCGGTGATCTGAGGTCAGGTAAGGTTCGCACTCAACACCATTGATGATCAGGTATTCTGCCTTTTTGCCCGGAGGGGGCATCAGCTTCACGGAAGTAGGGAAAGTAGCTCCTCCAAGGCCAACAATTCCTGAGGCTTTCACTCGCGCCACGATTTCTTCAGATGAGAGGGAAATATGGGTTTCAAGTTTATCTGTCCGGTCAATGCTTTCGTCCCATTCGTCTCCTTCGACATGGATAAATACACAAGGGCGCTTGTAACCGGTAACGTCGATGAATTGATCTATTTTTAATACCGTTCCTGAAACCGGTGAATGAATATTGGCCGAAATAAAGCCATTTGCTTCCGCGATAAGCTGACCTGTTTTTACCTGATCACCCTTTTTAACGATAGGTTTGGAGGGAGCTCCCAGGTTTTGTCCCAATGGAATGATGACCTGTTTTGGAACTGGCACTGCCTCAATAGCTGCATTTGCCGACAGCTTATTTTCAGCCGGATGCACGCCTCCCAAGACAAATGTTTTAAGTATTCCCATGCTGTCTGATTTATTCTTTGGTTTCAATCAATTCTTCTTTTTTATTTTCCGGTTCAGTTTTGGATGAATCAGAAACAAGGGGCTTATCTGCTAACGGCTTACCTGAAACTGATTTTTCCGGGGTCAATGTCTCTGTTTTTGGTTTGCGTGGCTTAAAATTAACTTCATGTATGGCATTTGTCGGACAAACCTCAACACACTTGCGACATAGAGTACATTTGTTGAAATCGATATAAGCCAGAAAACTGGTGATGGTGATGGCATCAAAGGCACAGGCTTTTTGACAAAGGCTACAGCCAATACAAGTCACTTCGCAATTTTTTTTGGCGGGAGCACCTTTTTCCATGTTGACGCATGAAACAAAAATGCGTTTGTCTTTAGGGCCGCGTTTTCGCAATTCGATGATGCCGCGAGGACAAGCCAAAACACAGGCATTACAAGCAGTACATTTGTCGTTTACCTCGGGCAGCCCGGTTTCTGGATTCATGTGAATGGCTTCAAATTCACAGGCATCCACACAATCGGCCAAGCCCAGACACCCAAACTGACAACCGCCCTCGCCTCCATAAAGAGCATGAGCGAATGCGCACGAAGTGGCTCCTTCGTATTTTACTTTTGCGGGCGAATGGGTGGTTGAACCATTGCAACGTATCACGGCTATCATAGGCTCTTTGGCTTCCACCTCAAGTCCTAGAATTTTTCCTACTACTTGCATCACTTCGTTACCTCCCACCGGACAATTGAGCCCATCCAGGCTTTTTCTTTCCCTGGCAGATACTACCGTGGCCTCAGCAAAGGCGCGACATCCCGGAAAACCGCACCCTCCACAATTGGCTGAAGGCAGGGCTGACTCTACTTCATCAATCTTTGGATCTTCGAACACCTTAAATTTACTGGCAATATAATAGAGAATGACCGCGGCAATTAATCCCAAACCTCCCAGAGCCGAAACGGCAATTAGAATGATGTTGTCCACTACTTTCGGTTTTAATGTTTTTTAAGTCTGACTCACTAACCATTTAGTAATTTACAAAAGTAGTGCTTTTAGATAAGGTGCTTATCAGAGCTGCTTGGTATGAATCGAGATTTAATTATCTGTAATTCATATATTTACCGTCACAAAAAAAATGACCATCCACCCTATACAAACCGAAACATATTGACAGACAGAAGATTTGAAATTTTGCTTAGAAAGACTATAAATTAAAGGCTTACAGCTATTTAGAAAGGATAAAAGAAACTATTTGTGCAGGATATATTGGAACCTTTTGCTAAGTGAGTTGCGCATCAGATAGAGCAATCCATAATAAGGTATCAGCATGCCTAAAGCCAGCAAACCAGCTAAACCCTGATCGAGGCCGGTTTCTATGAAAACAATCAGTCCTGTCAGCAGGACGGCAAACGGGAAAACATAACCCAGCAATACCGCCCAGATGCCCATCGACTGGCGCATTTCGATGGTCACCTTTTCACCTGCCTGATAACCGGTAGTATCGGCAATTTCAATCCACACACTTTTTACCTTTGTATCGCTTATTGAGCAAGAACCTTTTATTTGACATGAAGCACATCCTGCAACAGAAATGATAGAAACCTCAACCCTGTGACTTTCTACCACCTTTATAAAACCGGGATGTGTTACTGTATTTTCGTTCAAAACCGGATGATTTGAAATTATCTGACAAAATTAGCAAACAATACGATGTCAAAAAAAAATAAGGTAGAAAGTCATTCAGCGATCCTAAAACGATCACGGCGTTGACAACGAAACCGGTAAGATCTTACCATTGAAAAAGTGGTGACCATTGATCGCAAAATCTGCTATGAATTGAGCCATCTCTATTGGCATTAACGGAGCCTGGTAACCCGGAAAAGCTTTGCCCAGCATCTCCGTTTGAACGGCTCCCAGAGCGAGGGCATTCACATAGATTTTTTTTTCAGTAAACTCCTCTGCCAGGCTTTCAGTTAAAACAGCCAATGCTCCTTTCGCTGCGCTATACAACGCCAACCCCGGGAATTTGGTACTTCCCTGAACACCTCCCATACTACAGATATTAACGATGTGGGCGGAATGAGCAAAATGCTCAATTAAATCACGAATCAGCCTGAAGGGTGCTTTAACATTTACCTCGAAAAGCTGATCAAAATCCTCATCGGTGAACATTTCCAGGGGTTTGTTAATCAACAAACCGGCATTATTAATTAGTATGTCAATCCGGGGCATTATTTTCAGGATGCCGGGGACAAGGTTTTTGGAGAAACCGGGTTGGGTTAAATCGAATGGAAAGGGATAAAAACGTCCGGTGCCTTCATTTAACTTTATTTGGTCAGCCAGTTCGATCAATTTTTCACCCGATCGTGCTATGCCTATCACCTGGTGATCATTTCCCGACAAAAGAATTTTCACGAGTTCAAAACCAATTCCGTTACTTGCACCTGTAATAACAATATTCATAGCTTCAATTTTTACTCATCGTCCATCTGTTCAGCTAACTTACGGGTGTCAGTCACCGAAAGGGTCAGTGTGCCATCTTCATCCACCGTAATAGACATGGTATATTCAGGTAATTCAGCCGATCCCATCTCAAAATTCATATATGCCATTCCTTTCAAAGTTTCGATTCCATATTCCACCGCCAGTTGTTGGGCGTCCTGAAAATCTTTACTCATGGGAATTCCCGCCTTTGCAGCGATATTACTTGCCTGACTCATGGCTTGAGCATAACTTCCACGATAAACCATCACTACAGAGTTAAACCCCTCGTTTACATTCTTCTCAGACGTAGATTGCGAATAATCTTCATCCAAAATCATTCCTTGTGGCTCAGTAAGTCCCAGTTGACCAGCCCACAAAGGAAGTCTTTTTGTAGGGTTCAGGTTTGAGTTCCTTGCTATCCTGCGTCCATATCGATTCTTTATTCTATCATTCATCATTTCCGCTTCCTCATTTTCCACCAGGCCATTCTTGCGGCTCTCCTCCACTTTATCAAGCTCATTTTGCATTTCGTCAATCAACACCATGGCACTGTCTACCTTGTTTAAGGAGCTGTTCAACGATTGTAACTGCTGGTTAAAAGTCTTATCTCCAGCATCTTCACTAAAATCGCATGAGAACATAAAGAGGATGGAAACGCAAAGCGTGCCAAAAAAAAGTCGATTCGATTTCATAAACGTTGGCATTTTGAAAACAAGTATTCAAAAGTAGTAAAATCCCTTTGCGAAAGAGCCGTTATGATCAATCAAATCAATTTTTGTTACCTTTGAGATTCAAATACCATATCTGTGAAAACTGTTTCAATAAAACCATTTTTATACTCCTGTCTGATCCTGATATCAGTAACACTTACAGGGCAGCAAACGAATGTATCGGACAAACTGACCAAAGCCTTACAACGTTCGGATAGCGAGGAGATGTCCGGATTATTTGCCCCTTATATGATGATTCATATCCAGGACTTTAAGAAGGTGGTCAGTGCGCAACAAGCCAAGATACACATAGCAGATTTTTTTAAACAACAACCAAACAGCGGATTAAAGCTCACTAAATCGGGGAGTGAAGACAAACAGGAATATTTTATTTGGAATTACACTTCGGGTGATGGAACATGGCGCGTTTATGTACTTTTGAAGCCTGGAAAAGACCAGAAATTAATTCAGCAAATTGACATTGAAAAGACACCTTGAATCATGACAAGTCACGAGAAAGAAACCATCCTGAAAACAATACTATATGCCCTTTCTGAGGATCTGGGTGATGGTGATCACACCTCCCTGGCTACCATTTCAGACGAAGCACAGGGCGAAGCCTATATGCTAGCAAAGGAGACCGGGATTCTGGCCGGTGCAGAAGTTGCCCTGATGGTTTTCAAGGCTGTTGATCCCGACCTGAAGGTTGAATTGCTATTGCCGGAAGCATCCTTGTTAAAAAAAGGAGATCAAATACTCAAAGTTTGGGGTAAATCGCGGTCTATTTTGTCGGCGGAACGAACCGCTCTTAATTTTATACAGCGCATGAGCGGCATTGCCACCTACACCCATCAGGTAACAGGGCAACTTAAGGGATTGAGAACCAAATTGCTCGACACCCGAAAAACCACCCCGTGCAACAGGATGGTGGAAAAAATTGCCGTAAGAACGGGTGGAGGCCATAATCACCGTTTTGGTCTCTACGACATGATCATGATAAAAGATAACCATATTGATTTTGCTGGTGGTATCGAAAAGGCGGTAACAGGAACCCGGGAATACATGCGGAAAAATGGGAAAACCCTAAAAATAGAAGTTGAAGTGCGCAACTTAAAGGAGTTGGATCTCGTCTTAGGTTTAACTGGAATCGACCGTGTGATGCTCGACAATTTTACCTCTTCTGAATTGAAAAGGGCCGTTCATCTGGTGAACGGCAAGATAGAAACCGAAGCTTCCGGTGGAATTAACATTGAAAGCATTCGTGATTATGCCGAAACAGGAGTTGATTTTATTTCAATGGGCGCACTCACCCATCAGATTAAAAGTCTGGATATTAGCTTAAAGGCTGTTCATCACTAATCACCCAACAATTGAAGGATACCATGTCACGGATACTAGACCATTTTTCAGGAATAGAACACCTGATTCGCAGGAAATTGAGTTTTATTGTATTGCCCGGCTTTGACGGGGTTGCTTTGTATGACGTGATGGATTTTTTCTTCAGGGGATTGTTTAAAGGAGTACTCAATTACAGGGCTTCTGCCATCGCGTACAATTTCTTTCTGGCCCTGATCCCTTTGGTGCTATTTCTATTTACCCTCATTCCCTATGTAACTTCAAACGACCTTCAGGGAACTTTACTGGATTTAATGGACAAGATGATCCCTGCCAGCGTATTTAGCATGATAAAACCAACCATCGTCGAAATTGTGAGCCGGCCCCACAGCGGTTTATTGTCGATTGGTTTTTTTATGACCATTTATTTTTCCACCAATGGTATTGATGCCATTATCGACGGTTTTAATCAAAGCTATCACCGCATGGAAACGTGGCCCTGGTGGCGACAAAAACTCAATTCTTTTATTCTGATGTTCTTAATTTCATTTCTGGTGATGATAGCAATGATATTGCTTACAACAGGAAAATTCACGATCGATATCCTCGATGAATATCAGATTATATCAGGCTTCGGCATAAAAGTTATTCTCACAATCGTACAATGGGTGATTATTGCCGGCAGTATTCTTCTCGGGGTTTCGGTATTATACTATTTTGGCCTCAAAAAAGACAGAACCAGGCGATACCGGTTTTTTTCTGCAGGTTCAATACTTGCGACGGCACTTTTTATCCTGGGCGGCTATTCATTAAAAATCTATTTCGAAAACTTTTCCAATTATAACGTGCTTTTTGGGTCACTTGGATCTTTGATTATTTTGTTGGTTTGGCTTTACTATAATTCGTTTATCATTTTAATTGGTTTTGAACTAAACGCGAGCATCAGGAGATCAAAAAACGTGACTAAAGCCAGAAATAGACGCTTGTATGAAATATAGTTTTTCATCGATTGACATGAAACCTACAGGCTACTTTTTGGTGATTTTATTATGTGGCGCTTTCATCGAAACAAGCACTCAGAAGGAAGGCAATATCTGGTATTTCGGAGGCCGTGCCGGACTGGATTTCAATAGCGGGCACCCTGTTCCACTTAGCAAAAGCAGATTCCGCTATATTTGCTCACTGTTTTAAGTAAAAGATGATGATGAAAATCGGTGTGGTTGTAGACAATGAATATACCAATGATATAAGGGTAACGAACGAATGTACCATTTTAAGCAGCCATGGTTTCCAGGTTAAAGTACTTTGCCTAAACTTCGGTAGTTATGCCACAAACGTAGAAATAAACCACAACCTATCCATACACAGGATTGCTATTAAAAGGCAGTATAAAAATATACTGTATGCATTAACAAATACATTCGATCTCTATAGTTACTGGTGGTCATGGCATATCAAGAGGTTTATCAAAGACCATGAAATCGATGCCATTCATGTGCACGACTTGTATATGTCAAAAGCGGCTTTTAATGCGGTGAAAAACACGCATATCAAATTTACTCTCGACTTACATGAAAATTATCCGCACGCGGTTTCCGGTTATAAATGGATGAACAAACCCATTTCAAAGTATTTGGTCAGACCCTGGAAATGGCAGCAAAAGGAAGGAAAATTCCTGTCATTTCCTGAAAAAATCATTGTCCTGAGCGAAAACTTTAAAAATGACCTGTTAAAAAAATATTCATTTTTAAATAAGGATCGGCTTATTGTATTTCCCAATGTTCCCGACCTGAACCAATTATTACATTTTCCAATTGACAAAAACTTGTTAGCCAACCAGGATGATTATGTGCTTTTTTATTTTGGAGCCATTTCAAAAAGAAGGGGAATAGGCCTCCTTTTTGATTCAATAGAGGAATTATCGAAATCCATTCCCAACTTAAAATTGTTATTGATAGGACCTGTTGATAAAGCTGAGTTGAATTGGTTCAGCCAAAAGTTATCAGAACCATTGATAAACAAATACACCATTCATTACCCATGGAAAGATCTTTCGCTTCTACCCTCCTATATCTATGCCAGTTCAATATGCTTGTCCCCAATCGAAAAAAATCCGCAACACGAATCAGGTCTCGCCAACAAGGTTTTTCAATACATGCTTTTTGAAAAGCCCATCGTGGTTTCTGACTGTATTCCTCAGGCATTTATTGTAAGTACTTACAAGTGTGGTTTATCATTTCGATGGAATTCGGTGGAGGATTTTACTGAAAAGATCATGCAAATATATCTCCATCCTGACTTAGCAAAAGAAATGGGTAAGAATGGCAAATCAGCTGTAATTGAACATTTTAACAGTAACGTTTTTCAGGATAACTTATTAAATATATACAAATAACCCACTACAATTTTTCAGATTTTTCTCCTTACCTGATTAACGTTACTGTTCCCTGTGTCTTGGTGTTGCCATC
>PCUL01000204.1:5686-14416 GCA_002771745.1 Bacteroidetes bacterium CG18_big_fil_WC_8_21_14_2_50_41_14 | reverse complement strand
CCAATCGAGTTAAATCATAAACGGAAAGTCTGCAGGTTCGAGAGAACCCTTTGCACAGTAAGCGGTGGCGGAGTATGGCGACTTATTACAAAAGAGGAGATTTCCTCAGTTGTTTCTGTATGTAATAACTGAATTTCGGCAGGCACCAGGTTGGCTACCTGGGTAAAATTAAAGTCAAAGGAGGTAATGGAGAAATCGTCTTTAATCTTGATGGTCATGGTTTCGTTGTGGCATTGGTCACATGGACCTTCACAACATGATTCGGGGGTCACATAAATGCTGAAAGACGCATAAGTCGATCCACAATAATGTTTCGATACGGTCATTCCAATGCTAGTTACCGCAACAAGCAAAGCGAGTAAAATATGACTGATCTTTTTTAACATGACATTAAATTCTTGGGGACAAAGATAGACATAATTGTTTTGACAATGGTTTGCAATTGGTTAAACATTATAGCTCAATTATGAATTATTAAGTTTTGCACCCGATTGATGATACTATTTGGCTGTGGAATAAACCGATGCATTTGTGTTTTATACGGAATAAAAGCCTTTTGGATATTGAAATACTGCATTTTATACTAAAAATTTATTGATCTGAGTATTAACCAAAACCACAAAAGCCATTTATCAGATAAATTACTACTTAAATTTATCAGATAAATTACTTCTTAAATTGAATACAGCAATCAACAGTAAAATATCCGTAAATCGGGTTTTAGTGTTTTGCGGACAGTATCCCGCACCTTCGAGTATGGAATGCAAATCTTCGTAGGAAGTATATCGGGAAACTCCCGCCCTTTGCGTATTTGCTAAATGTTGGGTGTAATCTAAAAAATTTAACAGGCACCAAAGTGTCAAAATAAATGGTAAACAAGTTAAATATTAATATGTTACAAAAGTAATCCCTTCTGTTTATTGCTCGCAGCAATTAATACTAAAGAGATTATTAGTAAAACACTGTACTCCATTCCTCCTGACTGATATCCAACCACAAACCATCCATTTTGCGCATGAACCAGGATTATTCCAATAATCAATTGCAGTATAAATCCAGAGGCAATCCATTTCTTAAAATAACCAATGGCCATTAGTGAACCACCTATTATTTCAAAAAATGTTAAGAACCAGGCAATTGCCATACCTATAATAAACCCTTTACTGTTTAAAAATTCACCAAAGCCGCTAACTGTTCCCGCATACAAACGAATGGCACCATGCGCAGCCAAAAACAGACTCGTTGAAATTCTTAATATATTGATAGCAACATGTTCGGTGATGAATGGAAATTTTTTCATGATTTCGACTTATTTTTCTATGATGGATTGTACCAATTCTTTGTAGCTTCTGCCAATCGATATTTGTTTATTGTTAATTTCAACCTCAGTTGAGGAGAACGCTTCAATTTTATTTTTTGCAACGATAAAGGAGCGATGAATGCGAATAAAATGACTCTTTGGGAGCAATGCTTCTATTTGACTTAACTGTAATTTGGTTTGAATAGTTTTATTCGTGGTTACTATCCGAATGTACTCCCTGAGGCTTTCAATATACAGGATGTCATCAAGGTAAATCTTTACTTTCTTTTTGCTGATATTGAAAAACATATATTCCTTCTCTTTTTCAGGAGCTATTATTTGAACAGGCTTTATGCTGTCCGGCTGCTTTAATTTATTCACAGCTGCAAGAAAGCGATTGAACTCAATCGGTTTTACCAGATAATCAACAACATTGTGTTCATACCCTTGCAAAGCATATTCATGGTATGCCGTTGTTATAATAATGTGTGGTGGATTGTTTAGTGTTTTGATAAAATCAAAGGCTTTTAGTTTGGGAAGATTTATGTCTAAAAAAATTAAATCTATTTTTTCTTTCCTCAAAATGTCTAAGGCATAGATGGCATCTACGCTGATCGCAACAAGGTTTAAAAAAGGAACCTGACTAATATATTCCTGTAATATTTCTGCAGCCAACGGCTCATCTTCAACTATAAGACAATTAAATTCTTCCATCGTTAAGATTGATAGTAAGTTTTACAATAAATTCTATGTTGCCATTTTCAATTGACAATCGATGCGTCGGATAAATGAGTTCAAGTTGACGTTGAATATTACTCAAGCCAATATTTTCGACAATATTTTCATCATTGACATCTTCTTTTGAATTTCTGATTTCAAAAAAAAGCTGTTTATTATTGAGTTCAAGATTAATATGAATATAACTATTAAATCTTGATTCACCTGCCCCATGTTTAAAGGCATTCTCAACAAAAGGCAACATTATTAAAGGGGCCAATTTTTCTTTATTATTATCCACAGTATGGCTAAATATCACTTCTAATCTATTGCTGTAACGCAACTTTTCCAATTCGATATAATCATTAATTATTTTTATTTCATTTTCAATTTCAATAGGTCCATTAGAGGTTTCGTACAACATATAACGCAACATGCTGGAAAGTTTCATAACAACGTCAGCTGTTTTATCGGAGTTTTTTCTTGCTAAAGCATAAATATTATTTAATGTATTAAATAGAAAATGCGGATTGGTTTGTGCTTTTAGAAACTGAAGCTCCATTTCTAATTTCTTCTTCAATAATTCCTGTGAGGCTATTTTTTGTTTTATGTTCAATCGGATAAGCTTTAAGGCGATGGCAATCCCACTAACAAATGACAAGATAAAAAAGTAGTAACCAATGCTGCTAAGCAAATTTGAACTCGTCCACAAATCTGCCTTCTGATGAAGGATCAACCCATAAACAATGAACCGATTCATAAATATATAACAAACGATGGCAAGGGCAAATAAAATAACTGCCGTTGAAATTGTTTTTAATATTGGCCATTGTTTGGATAAGTACCTGTCAGTAACATAGAATAAGGCATAAACAAGTGGAATTTTTATGGTCACAAAAACCAATTGTATACGAAGTGCGAACAGTAATAATTCGATGTCTGATTTTCCATTTGCATCAATCGAACCAGATTCAAAATTCAAATAGCTTTTAAACAGGACATACCCCATCCAAAAAGCGATATGATATAGAATTCTTTTATTCATAAATCAAATGTATGAAATACTATTTTGCAAAATTTATAAAATATACAAGCGGGTGTTTTCTACATACAAAGATCACTTAACAACTCACCAATAACTTTTATATGTTTTTTTAAGTTGTAAATAAGTGTCAACTGGCTTTCGATAGAAGTGGAAAAAAACACGACTGATTTCATTTATTTTCGTGTGGAAAAGATGGTGGGAATAATATACCACACCAATTAATTTAAAATATATGAAGCCAAAATTAATCAATTGTATTTTAATAATTCTTAGTATTGGATTGATTGAATGCTCTATCGGGCAGCAAAACAAACCTGAATTTGATGCATTATCAGCACCCATAAAAAACCAAAAGAAATCTAAAGTAATGATTTTGGGAACCTTTCATTTTAATGACGGTGGCTATGATGCCTATCAATCAAAATTTTCAGTGGATATAAGTTCTGATAAACGCCAACAAGAAGTTAGTGAACTGCTTCAAATACTCGTAAAATTTAAACCAACTAAAGTGGCAATTGAAAGTATGCCGGAGTGGCAGGCGTTTCATGATTCATTGTATTCCGAATTTTTAAATAATCGATATCAGCCTGGAAAAAATGAAATCTTTCAGGTGAGCTATAGGTTGGCAAAAATGATGAATCACTCTAAATTATATACAATTGATGCGCCTTCCAGAGAATACAAAATCGAAATAGATGAAGATAGCCTGGTTCAAGCTAACCATCAGGAAAAATATGCGGATACTATTTATAGCAAATTATTTTTTGCACTCTATGCAAAAGAAGATTCTTTAAAATCCATTTTACCTCTAAAAACAATGTTGGCTTATACCAATAACACTGAAAGGTTAAGTTTGGGATTAGGGCATTATTTGATTGGAAATATTAAAGTCGGTGCCGATGGGTATTATCCTGGGGCAGATGGAGCAACGGCTTGGTGGAACCGAAACCTTCGGATTTTTTCAAATATTTTACAGTTAGCTTCAGAATCTGATGATGAACGGATTTTTGTATTGGTTGGTGCAGGGCATTTGCAAATTCTTCGTGTTTTAGCCATGTCCTGCCCGGAAATTGAATTTGTTGATGCGTATGATTATCTAAAATAATTAAATCTACCAAAATCATCCATAATGGTACTGGTTTAAATATAAAAAAGTAAAAAATGAAAACTAAAATAACCGGGTTGATAATATTAATAGGCTTGATTATAACAACAGTATTGTTTAACGGTTGTATCAAATCTCCAGATTTTGAAGCTGAAAAACAAACGCTACTAGTCATTCATAAAGCCCAAGAGGAGGCCCATTTAAAAAAAGATGCTAATCAATTTGTGAATCTATTTTCTGACTCCATGATTTCTATTAACCGAGGTTTAATCACTATTGTAACTCAAGATAGGGCGATAAAACGATTTCAAAATTATTTCAACACCGTTTTAATCAAATCATGGGAAGATGTGGCACCACCCGTCATTGATTTTTCAGAAGACGCGACCATGGCCTACATGGTAGTAGATAAGCTTGTGGTATTGACTTATAAAGATGAAGAAAACAAAACCATCGAAGAAACAACACACTTTGCCTGGGTCTCAGTATTAAAAAAACAGGAAAATGGTGAATGGAAAATTGTTTGCAACATTTCAACAAATGAACCCAAAGAAAATGAATAAACTATACAAAACACCATACATAGGTAAAAACCTGTTTTTTGTATTTCTGGTTGACTATAATCGTAACAAACTCTAGTCAAAATGGTCTTTAATAAAAAACTAATTCAAATGGTATGAAAAGAATAATCACACTTGCCTTTTTGTTTTTATGTTTAAGTAATGGGTATGCCAATTCAAAATTAATTGATATGTCTGCGGTTGATCATTTTTGGATTATAACAGCTAAACTCGAAAAAAATATTCAACCTTCAGAAGAAGAATGGAATGCAATGTTTAAGTGTACAGGATATGAGTCCCTGAGAAATGATGAAGATATTAGGTACAATATTGAATTGGTTTTTTTGCCTTCAAAAAAGGAAAACCTGGATGCCTCATTAAAAAAAGCTGGTTATTGGTGGAAAAGGGACTTACTCCATTTAATAAAAGTAAAAGAGCAACAGGAAGAATTAAAAATATTTCAACAAGAAATAAATGTCGACAAGATTTTAAATAATGCTCTTAAATTGGCGGGAACCTATTTGCCAAAAGGTACAACTAAGAAAAATCCCTCCCCACCTATCCAGTTTGTTATTTTTTCGCCAGATGCCCGCGCTATGGGCGGAAATATCATTTTTGATTTAAAGTTCACTAAAGATATTGGCGAAGCATTACTCATTAAAACACTTGCCCACGAAGCTCATCACCATTATTGCAATTTCTTACCTAAAACAATTGATCCTCCATCCGAAAAATCTCCTTATGATCCTATATACAGCACATTACGTCAATTACAAATAGAAGGAGTAGCAGATTTATTAGATAAGAAAACATATATCACATATCAAAAAAAAGATACGGCCAGTGGTTTTGTAAAAATGTGGGATGAAGCAAGATCGCTACAGTCGCAAAAAATGAAAACACTTGATAGTATGCTAACTCAGATGTCAAAGGACACAACAGGGATGTATGAAACAGGAATGAAAGCATTTAGGATGTTTCCAATCAATTGCCACCCTAATGGCAATTATATGGCTGAGTTGATTTTAAGGCATTATGGAAAAAAAGCAATTATTAAGACTATGAATAACCCCTTTGCTTTTTTTAGATTATACCATGATGCTTGTGCAATAGAAGAAGAGGAATATATTTTATCTGATAAAGCAATGGAATTTTTAGAAAGACTAGAGAAAATGCATGCAATAAAAATAACCAAAAAATGATACGATGAACTCAAAGAAAATTAGTGTTGTAACATTTTTTATCTTGTCAATATCTATAAGATTAATTGCCCAGCAACCATTAAATTTAGACTTTGAGGTTAAAAGTGTTGAGGGGATCAACCGGCCATGGGGTTGGGATATTAAATCTTGGGGACCAACTATTTTTAACATGGATAGCCTAACTGTTAAAAATGGGAAATTTAGTATGCACTCCAAATGCCAGGATAATCAACATTTGTGTACCCCACAATCTATGATTTTTGGAATAGAATCATTTGAGTTAAAAAACCAAAAAATATCCTTAACAGGAAATATTAAAACACTCAATTTAAAAGGGAATGCAAGTTTATCTTTAGGATATACTTATTTTAATGGGGAGTCAGATAGTTTCTTAGAAATCGATACTACAAGCACACCAATTTCCGGTAGCACTGAATGGAAAGAATTTTTAGTTGATATGGAGGTTCCTGATAGTGCTCAAATGGTTTATATAACCATTAATCATGCGGGCACAGGTGAAGCTTGGTTTGATGATTTTGAATTATCCATTTCGGGTAAGCCAGTTGATAAAGTAATGGTTGCACCACCTCTTTCCAAACAAGAAATGACTTGGTTGGTGAACAATTCGAGACCAATTAATTATGTATTTCCAACAGATAGTATAGCGGACACTAATGAAAATAGTGATTTGGTAGCGTTTAAAAATCTAGTATCAAACAGTAGATTAATTGCATTAGGAGAAGCAACCCATGGTACTCGTGAATTTTTTACTTTAAAAAACAGACTTTTTCAGTTTGCTGTTAAAGATTTAGGGGTAAGGGTATTTGCAATTGAAGACAATCAATTAGTTGTGGAAAAAGTAAATATCTATATACATGGAGGCAAAGGCACAGCAATTGAAAGTATGTCTGGTATGTTTGATGTTTGGTATACCGAATCAGTTCTTGCCCTAATTGAATGGGTAAAATCTTATAATAAAACTCATATTGAGGATCAATTATCATTTGTGGGGTTTGATATGCAAGAAATCAATCGTCCAATCGATAGCCTTTTTGCATTTCTAAAGAATCTGGATACGGTATTGTTTGAAAAAAGCAAAACGACACTAAAGAGCTTAAAAGATAATGGTTCAAGAAGTTATGAGGTTAATGATAGTACTAAACTTAGCTGGCTAAATTCCGCAAATGAAATTTTAGAAGAAATTAAATCAAAGAGTTCTCAATGGCTTTCATCTTCTACCAATGATAAGGAGCATATAATTATGGGAATGCAATACGCCAAATTAGTAAAACAGTTTGCTGAGAATATCTATAAAGGACATTGGTCGTTATACCGTGATGAAGCCATGGCTGAGAATATTACATGGCTATTGGAGAGCAGATTTCCTAAATCTAAAATAGTAATATGGGCTCATGATGTTCATATCAGTAGAGGAGACCATTCAAATCCAGCCTTTAATTTAAATTCAAGTATTTCTATGGGTTCCTTTCTATCCAAAAAATATGGAAATGAATATAAGAGTTTTAGCTTATCTACCTATCAAGGAGCGTATCTGGCATTGACTAGTTATATTGACTTTACAAAAGTACATTGCACATTATTTAAAAGCCCCATAGGTTCATTAGACGAAGCTCTTCACCAAGTATCCATATTAAAAAATTCTCCCAATCTATTTTTAGAATTACCAAGAACAAAAGATTGGCTTTATGCGCCATTGCCTAAACGATTTGCCAATCATGTTAGTATTGATTATGGATATTGGGAAAGGGTTTCTATTCCAGACCAATTTGATGGAATCTTTTTTATCGATAAAACGATACCTTCAACATTCATCATTAAGTAATTTTAAAAAATACTAAATATGAAAATAAAAATATGGTTCAGCACCTTATCAATAGCAATCCTCTTTTCATGTACATCTAATAAGAAAGAGGGGATGCTTAAATTACCTTCCGACTATTTTCCTGAAGAAAGAGCAAAAATCTTGGTAGTTGGAACCTTTCATTTCGCTTATCCTGATCTCGATGCCGTTAAAAGCAATGAAGAAGATCGGATAGATGTACTAAAAGAACCTAAAAAATCAGAAGTCACGGAATTGCTGAATTACATCAAAAAATTCAAACCCAACAAAATTGCCATCGAAGCAACTGAAAGTTGGAATGCAACTGAAAAATTAGCACGCTATAAGCAAGGAGAGTTCAAGGATAACAGAGACGAAAGATTTCAGATAGGTATGCGATTGGCTTCAGAATTAAATTTAGACACCCTTTACACCATTGATGTAAATGCATTAGCAGATGATTTAGAAAAGATAGATTCTTCCTACACAGCAGCCCTATTCAAAGATTTTGACTTTAAAAGTGACGACCCGTATAATAAAATGGTCTTTGATTGGATAGAAGCAGAAAACAAAGTGATCCCAAAAGTGAATCTTTTAGACTATTTAAAACACATCAATTCAAGGGAATACCACCAGTACGATTATGGTGTCTACCTGGTAGGTGATTTTAAATTACCCGATAGCCGGGGTGCAGATATCCTTTCAATATGGTGGTATAACAGAAATTTAAGAATATTCAGAAATCTTCAAGAAATAAAGGAAAGCAACGAAGACAGAATTCTTGTATTAATTGGAAATGGTCATGCGGCAATTTTAAGAAACCTTATTGAAGCTTCACCTGAATATGAGTTTATAGAATTCAATAATTTAAAAAATGAAAAAAAATGAAAAAACATCTTTTTATTCTGGGTACACTGTTATTTTCCTATGGTTGGTTGAATGCCCAGCAACAAGGTTGTAA
>PCUL01000204.1:0-5645 GCA_002771745.1 Bacteroidetes bacterium CG18_big_fil_WC_8_21_14_2_50_41_14 | reverse complement strand
GAAATACAGAAATTTTTAATGATACCACCATCATAACACCTGTTTTTTCCTTAGGGGAAGGTTTAAACGGGGATATGATACAAAAGGAAAGGCGCAAAGGCATCCTGATTGCTCAATGTAAAAACAATATGCTAAAGTACAGATTCAGAGATGCTGCCGGCAATGAAAAACCCTTACCTGATATGAATCCAAAGGAGTTAGAAAAACTGAACATAAGAGTCAATGTAAAAGGAACAAACGGTATTCAGAAAGTCTTTCTGATAGAAAATTACAATACAATTAAAGAAGATAATGGCCCTGTAATCGATATGTTTGGCGGGAAGATCCCCTTACAAGAGGGAGATTATATCATAACTACCGAAACTAAAAAAAATATTAAAACATCCGTTTTATCAGGCAGTGTAAATTTCAAGATTATAGATAATTGGATGGTGGTTCCGGTTAAAACAGGCTCTGGAGAAGCAGTTGATTTTATTGTTGATTTAGCGGCTACCTCTACCGTTATATCTAAAACCATTTTACCAGAAAGTGCTGTTATCAGAAAGATGGAAATGGTTGAATACTCAGCCAATGGAAATAACACAAAGGAAGCTACCATGCAAGGGGCTACCGGTTCCACTCAAGCGGGTACCCTGTTAGGAAAAACAAATCTTGAACAATTAGAAATTGGCGAAGTTAAAGTTGATGATGTTGACGCCAGTGTGCTCATAAGCTTTCCTGAAAAGTTGCAAAAAGCAGGTATCGTAGGAATCCTGGGTTCTGATGTGTTATTACGAGCAAATGTGCTTACATTTCATGATGTTAATTCTCAAAACGGCACCATGGTATTTGGAGATGAAACGGAATTAAAATCAAATCCTTCAATTCAAATTCCATTTAGTATCGCAGGCGGTTTGTTGTTTGCTGATGGAACGATAGGAGAGGCTTTAATTAAATTTTTATTGGATACCGGTGCCAGAGAATCCATTCTTAGCAATGAGTTTGCAAAAGAAAATCATATCAATTACAGTATTGTTGACCAAAATAAAACCATTACAGGGATTGATGGCAAATCAAAGAATGCGTTGTTGGTTGAAGTTCCTTCCATTGGGATAGATCGTTTCAAGTTTCAAAATGAACAAATTGTTTTGGGTGACATTGCTGCACTTCAATCGTTTGGATTAAGCAATGACGCCGCAATATTAGGAATGACTTTTTTCAGGAAATTTAGCACAGTATCTTTTGATTTTAACAATAGAAATTTTTCCCTTATCAAGTAATTACGTAACCAGCGATTTATTTCGTGACAATTTTAAGAAGTACTCATCGAATCTTTTATTCAATAATCTAAATAAACTTTATACTTATGAAAACATACCAAATAATTTTAATCGTTATCATTTATTTTTTGTCACCTAAAATAAATGCTCAATATTTTACCAAGGTCATTACTACTCCAATAACCACTACTCCTGGTGATTCAAGAAGTGTCAATTGGATTGATGTTAACAATGATGGTAATATTGATCTCTTTATCAGCAATGGGCCTAATGGAGGACAAAATAATTTCTTATTTATGAATTCAGGAACGGGTTCTTTTAGCTTAGTTTCAACCGATTCAATAACCCTGGATAATAGCCCATCTGATGGAGCTTCATTTGCTGATATTAACAACGATGGAAGTATTGATGCCTTCGTTGTAAATTGGTATAACCAGGACAATCTCTTTTACACGAATGATGGTGATGGAACATTTACTAAAAATAATGGCCAGATTATTTCAAACGATGCAGGCTATTCCGAAACAGCCTCGTGGGCAGATTATGACAAAGATGGTTTGGTAGATTTATACATTACCAATAGTGCGGGTGCAAAAAAGAACTATCTCTATCACAATGATGGCAATGCCAATTTTTCCAAAATCACTACTGGAGATCAGGTAAATGATGCTTATCTATCCAGAAATGTAAGTTGGGTAGATATGGATTCTGATGGCGATTTGGATATTTTTGTAACAAATGAGAACAACCAAAATGAAAATATTTACAGAAATGACTGGCCTGAAGGGTTTACAAAGTTAACAACCGGACCTTTGGTTAATGATGCGGGCAATACAAACAGCAGTAGTTGGGCTGACATTGACAATGATGGCGATTTGGATGTGTTTTTGGCAAACGACCTGGGTTTTAATGCCTTATTTATGAACAACAGGGATTTCAATTTTTCTAAAATCATTGATGATACTGTTGTTAAAACCCCGGCAAGGTCATTTAGTTCGGCATGGAGTGATATAGACAATGATGGAGATTTGGATTTATTTGTTACAAATTCTTTTGGAACATCATTGAAACAATTGAATTATTTATACATAAATGACGGGATTGGAACTTTTTCAAGGATTACGGCTGATATTGTTGCAAAGGACTCATCATGGTCGTATGGTTGTGCATTTGGCGATTATGACAATGATGGCTTTGAAGATTTGGCAGTAGCTACATGCAGGTTCGGATCGGTTGATTATGAAAATTTCCTTTACCACAACAACACGAATTCTAACAATTGGATAACATTTACCCTAACTGGAATCGAAAGTAATAAATCAGCCATTGGAGCAAAAGTAAAAATTAAAGCACTGATTAATGGCATTCCAACATGGCAGATGAGAGAAATATCATCGCAGAGCTCATACAATGGCCAAAACGACCTTAGGGTGCATTTCGGTATTAAAGAGGCCACAACAATTGATTCTGTCATAATAGAATGGCCTTTAGGGTTGATTGAAAACTACACAAGTTTTAGCTCAAATCAGTTCTATGAAATTGTAGAGGGTGTTGGCACTACCAACATATATGATTTAAACTCAATAAGCAATCACAAATTGGTAGTTTATCCAAACCCTTCCAAGGGTAAAATTACAATTAGATTGCAAGATGAAAAACTGAACAAAGGCAGTGTTATAAAGATTATTAATACACATGGGAGGGCAGTATTTAGCACTCAACTAATAGATCAAAAGAACGAAATCAGTATCGATGTTGACAGTTTGTCAATTAAAGCTGGCGTTTATTTTATTCTTCTGGAAAGAAAAAGCAAAGAGAATATTTTTAGTAAAGTTATTATTGGGTAAGTTTAACCACGTTTTTGCTTGAAACCTGAAATAGCAGCGCGAATTTGAGCCTCGTGATTGGGTGACAAACACCACGCTCAAAAGGATGATTCTTATCTATAAATAGTTCATCATGGCCGAAAGGAAAATAATGATGATGCCAAATAAAAAAGAGACGCCACCCAATTTCATTTGTTTGTTCCTTAAATCCATCATTTCAGGTGACGGGCCCTTTACAGCGAGTTTTGCCACTTTTGGCGATAGCACCTGAAATGAATAAATGGCCATGAGCGCGAGCAACGCAACAAAAATATGTTTGATAAAGCCCACTATTTCCCAGTTGTTGTCAAAGTTGATGATCCCTACATAATATTGGCTGGCGATTTTCATGGGTATCCCGGTGACAAAGAGAATGAGCAGAGAACTGTAAACCACAATTCTGACCCTTTTAAACAAGGCACCCATAAATTTTCCGGCCATGGCAGGGTCAAGTACTTTGTTTACAGTGGGCATGACGACTAAAAAATTAAACACCATCCCGCCAATCCAGGCGATGGTTGCCATCAAATGCAGAAAATCAAGAACCGTTTGTAAGATTGAATTATGTATCATCTGTGAATTTTTTAACGGTGCCGAAAATACAAAAGTTATTTGAAATGGCAATGGTTACTTTCCGATGCAGAACTTGGAAAATATCGAACCTAAAATTTCGTCTGTCGTGATGGCACCTGTGATGGTTCCAAGGTAATACAGCGCTTGCCTTACATCAATGGCTATCAAATCGGAGGGAACCAGGCTGGAAAATCCAATTTCAACCTGTTGCAAGGCATCCAATGCACGAGACAAAGCTTCATAGTGCCGCGAATTGTTCACCATCACATTACTGGTTAAGCTGGTCTGTTGTACGATGGACACGAGTTTTTCTGTGAGTTCCTGAATGTTCTCCTTGCGTTTGGCCGATACAAACACGGTGTCAAGATCGAAAATTTCGCGCAGGTGCGCCGGAAGTTGACTCATCTGATCAATCTTGTTAGCTACCAGGATAAAGTGTTTGTTTTCATCCTGAATATATTCCTTAAACTCTTCCAGCATGGTATTAATCCCGTTTTTGTCCATCATGCTGATGTCGCAAACATATAGTATAATACTGGCTTCCTGCATCTTATCGTAAGTACGGGCGATACCCATGTTCTCAACGTGGTCATCTGACGTATGCAGACCGGCGGTATCGACAAACCGGAAACTATAGCCGTTAATGACATAGGTATCTTCAATGGAGTCGCGTGTAGTTCCAGGAATCTCCGAAACCAGTGCCCTTTCTTCATTTAAAATGGCATTAAGCAAAGTCGACTTGCCTGCATTTGGTTTACCGATAATGGCTACCGGAATGCCTTTTTTCAGCACATTGCCTGCCTTAAAGGATTTGATGAGCCACAAGAGGGTTTCAGTTATTTCGCTGATCAGTTTGAGAAACTCCTCTCTGTTGGCAAACTCCACCTCTTCTTCACTAAAATCGAGTTCCAATTCGAGCAATGAAGCAAAATGCAGGAGTTTTTCGCGCAAAGCATTGATCTGGTTTGAGAATCCTCCCCGCATCTGGTTGATTGCCATCCTGTGAGCGGTGTTTGATTGTGAGGCAATTAAATCTGCAACAGCTTCTGCCTGACTCAAATCCATCTTCCCATTTAAAAAGGCCCTTAAAGTAAATTCGCCTGCCTGAGCCTGACGAACTCCTTCATCGAGGAGTATGTGAACAATGCGCTCCTGAATATATTCCGAACCATGGCATGAAATTTCAACGACATCCTCACCTGTATAACTATGCGGACCCTTAAAATAAGTGATTAAAACCTCATCGATCAATACATCCTGGTAGGTTAGTGTGCCAAAATAAGCGTGATGGCTCTTGACTTGCTCCGGTAGTAATGGTTTTTTTTGATGGTCAAACAAGGCAAGTGCATGGGGCAAACTATCTGGTCCCGATAACCTGATAACAGCAATGGCGCCGGTTCCAGGCGCTGTAGCAATGGCAGCAATGGTGTCGGATTTGTTTTTTGAAGTTTTCATCACAGTAGTGTTTTATTCTTATCCTCGACTAAATAACAAAAATAGCAAGTTTATTCGGCAATGTCTAATAAAACATATTACTTTTGACCTTCAAAATTTGTAAATGAAATTATCAGGTAAATGAGTGTATTAGTTAACAAGGACTCCAGAGTTGTAGTTCAGGGATTTACAGGCAGTGAAGGTACTTTTCACGCTTCTCAGATGATTGAATATGGAACCCGCGTTGTAGGAGGCGTAACTCCAGGAAAAGGTGGTCAAACCCACCTGGACAAACCGGTTTTTAACACGGTAAAAGATGCCGTAGACATGGCTGGTGCCAATGTATCCATCATTTTCGTTCCGCCGGCTTTTGCTGCAGATGCCATTATGGAAGCTGCCGAAGCAGGGATAGGGGTGATTGTATGTATAACGGAAGGCATTCCTACCGAAGACATGGTCATGGTGAAAGAATACCTGAAAGGGAGAAAATCGAGATTGGTTGGCCCCAACTGTC
>PCUL01000090.1 GCA_002771745.1 Bacteroidetes bacterium CG18_big_fil_WC_8_21_14_2_50_41_14 | reverse complement strand
ACCTTTGGCGTCCTCACCGAACTTTGTGAAAATAAAAACAAATAGTTTTTTTCACTTGAAAAAATCATCTGTTTAAGGAAGGTACAACTACAAATACTCAATACAAAAAAAATGACTATAGAAGAAAGTATCCAGCATCTGTTAAGCAAACGCGAATTGGCTAAGATGGGCGGAGGAATAAAGCGGATTGAATCGCAGCATAAAAAAGGAAAACTGACTGCCCGTGAGCGAATTGACCTTTTACTGGACGAAGGCAGCTTTGAAGAATATGATATGTTCGTTACCCACCACTCAACTGAATTTGGCCTGGACAAACAGGTTTTTCTAACGGATGGTGTGGTTACCGGGCATGGCACCATCGATGGACGCACCGTTTATGTGTTTTCACAAGATTTTACCATATTTGGTGGATCCTTATCTGAAACCTATGCCCGAAAGATCTGCAAAATAATGGATCAGGCCATGAAGGTTGGGGCCCCTTTAATTGGCATCAACGACAGTGGTGGGGCCCGGATACAGGAAGGGGTGCGGAGTTTGGCCGGATATGCTGAAATTTTTCAGAGAAACATTATGGCCTCCGGGGTGATTCCACAGATTTCAGCCGTATTTGGCCCTTGCGCGGGTGGGGCAGTTTATTCGCCGGCCCTGACCGACTTCATCATGATGAGCAAACAGAACAGTTACATGTTTGTTACCGGACCAAAAGTGGCCAAAACCGTTACCGGGGAAGACATCACCACCGAAGACCTCGGCGGACCGGATGTACATGGCAAAAAATCAGGTGTGGCCCATTTTATTGCTGAAGATGAGGAAGAAGGGCTGTTGTTAATTCGTAAATTGCTGACCTTCCTGCCTCAAAACAACCTGGAAGATCCCATCACCACTGAATGTACCGATCCCATAGACCGTAAAGAAGATTTACTGAACGAAATTATACCCAACAATGCCAACATTCCATACGATGTAAAAGACGTGATTTACTCCGTGGTAGATTATGGTGAATTTATGGAAGTGCAGAGGAATTACGCGCAAAATATCATCACAGGGTTTGCCAAATTTAACGGAAGTCCGGTAGGCATTGTGGCCAATCAGCCCAACTTTTTGGCAGGAGTACTCGACATCAATGCCTCACGAAAGGCCGCGCGTTTTGTCCGTTTCTGCGATGCTTTCAACATTCCCATTGTCACCTTTGTGGATGTTCCCGGATTTTTGCCCGGTAGTGCACAAGAATATGGTGGCATCATCATTCATGGCGCCAAATTGTTGTTTGCATACGGAGAAGCTACGGTTCCTAAAGTGACTATTACCTTGCGAAAATCCTATGGTGGTGCCCATGATGTGATGGGTTCGAAACAACTTAGGGGCGACCTCAACTATGCCTGGCCAACGGCCGAAATTGCTGTCATGGGTCCCAAAGGAGCCATCGAAGTGTTGGAAGGGACTTATGTGTCAACACTTGCCACCGAAGAAGAGAAATTGAGCTATGTTGCCCTGAAAGAGGAAGAATACCGTGAAAAATTTGCCAACCCATACGAGGCTGCTGCTTACGGTTATATTGATGACGTGATTGAACCCCGGAATACCAGATTTAGAATTATCCGTGCGTTGCGTACACTGGCCTCAAAAAAGGACATCAACCCACCGAAGAAACATTCCAACATTCCATTATAACTTTGTGAATCAATAAAGATATGCACTTGATATTTCAAATTCCAGAATTGATTTTAGAGGGCGGCATTATTGCCGTGATAGGTTATACCATCGTATTTACGGCCTTGTTGATCCTCTACTATACTTTTTTATACCTGGGCAAGGTTCTCGCCTGGAAAACCCGCCGAAGGCTTGCCCAAGCAGGTAAACTATCCAATCAGGAAACAGAAATAGAGGTCACAGGAGAAGAGGCTGCTGCCATCGCCTTAGCCATTTTTTTATGTCGCGATTTACACGATGATGAAAGCGATGTGATCACCATAAAACGGGTATCGAAGGTGTACTCACCCTGGAGCTCAAAAATCTACGGAATTCATACCTTTAGCCGATAACCTATCCTTTAAATCACCATCAGGTTTTAATAAACCCCGAAAAATGTTAGTCAAATGAAAAAATTCAAGTTCACCATAAGCGGAAATAACTACGAAGTTGAAATAAAAAAATTGGAGGATGGCTCTGCGAAAATTGATGTAAACGGTACCTCGTTTAACGTAGAACTTCACAAAGAAGAGCGCACTTCCAAAACTCCCATTTTAGTACGTTCGGCCATTTCAAGACCCAAAGATGCGCACAAGATTGCCAAAACATCAGATGTGCTTTTCAAAATTAAAGCCCCCCTGCCAGGAAACATTTTACAAGTGTTTGTAAAAGTAGGAGACGAAGTGGCCAAAGACGATAAGTTGCTTGTTTATGAAGCCATGAAAATGGAAAATAAACTGCTCGCCGAAAAGTCAGGTATTATCAGAACAATTAAAGTTCAGCCGGGGGATTCTGTATTACAAGACGATACACTAATTGAATTAGAAGTAAACTAAAGGGGGATCACTGATATGAATGCACGAAAAAAAGCAATCACCGTTTTTGGGATTATTGCTTTGTTGGTCGGTTTAAACTTTATGGTATTTCAAATTCCCGGGATGGCCGAACCTGTTACCAATTCAACCGAAACGGTAAGCAATACTGCTCCCGATGGAGTTGGGGGCATCATGGGAGGAATTACCAAATTCATCAGTTACACGGGCTTTAGAAATGCCACTCCGGGTCATTTGATTATGATTGTCGTGGGGCTATTCTTTATCTTTCTGGCCATCAAATACGATTATGAACCTTTGCTGCTAATACCTATTGGAACAGGGATAATCATTGGGAACATTCCCTTTTTTCAGGATGGGGGAATAAATTTGCAGCTGGGTATTTATCAGGAAGGGAGTGTGCTAAACTACCTGTATTTCGGGGTTGTAAAAGGGATTTACCCACCTTTGATTTTTTTGGGTATCGGCGCCATGACCGACTTTTCGTCTCTTATTTCCAATCCCCGACTGATGTTGCTGGGTGCAGCTGCACAGATTGGGATTTTTCTTACCCTGATTGGAGCACTTTATCTGGGATTTAATATGCCCGAAGCGGGAGCCATTGGAATTATTGGTGGTGCCGATGGCCCAACGGCTATCTTTCTTTCGTCAAAATTGGCCAACGGAGGTATTATAAATGGAGTGCAAACGCAAAACCTGATTGGCCCCATTGCCATTGCAGCCTATTCGTATATGGCCCTGGTTCCTGTGATCCAGCCACCTGTGATGAGGTTGCTTACAAGCAAAAAAGAGCGTATAATCCGCATGAAACCTCCCCGCTCGGTAAGTAAACTTGAAAAAATTATTTTCCCCATACTTGGCCTTATTTTAACCACTTTTATTTCGCCGGGAGCCTTGCCCCTGTTGGGGATGCTCTTTTTTGGCAATATCCTGAAAGAAAGTGGTGTAACAAAACGACTGGCAGATACAGCCCGTAACCCATTGATTGATATTGTTACCATCCTTCTCGGCGTAACCGTGGGTGCTTCCACGCAGGCGGATGTATTCTTAACCAAAGGTTCTATTTTAATCTTTGTGCTGGGCGCGCTTTCGTTTATTGTTGCTACCGCTGGAGGGATTCTTTTCGCGAAAGTGATGAACCTTTTCCTCAGTGAAGGCAATAAAATAAATCCGCTGGTTGGGGCAGCCGGAGTATCGGCCGTGCCCGATAGTGCCAGGGTGGTTCAAACAGAAGGCCTTAAATACGACCCATCGAACCATTTGTTGATGCACGCCATGGCACCAAACGTAGCCGGTGTAATTGGTTCTGCCGTTGCTGCCGGGGTTTTGATGAGCTTTTTAATGTAAATCAAAATAAAAAATAATACACTTTAAAAGAAAGAGGTGAACCCTTGGTTGCTTCACCTCTTTTCTTATTTTTGAATCACTAAAAATGTGCCCTTATGTTAATCATTGGAATTGCCGGAGGAAGTGGATCCGGAAAAACCACCGTTGTAAATAAAATCATCGAAGCTTTGCCTCAAAACAGCGTGGCTCTTATTCCTCAGGACGCTTATTATTACGACAACGGGCACCTGTCGCAGGAAGAAAAACTACAGATTAATTTCGATCACCCCAATTCCATCGAGTTCGACTTGCTTGTAGAGCACCTGAATGCCCTCAAGCAGGGTAAAACAATACAATTACCCATATACTCCTACGTTACATGTGCCCGGTCGGGCGAAACGATTCCTATAGCACCTAAACGGGTGGTCATTGTTGAGGGTATTTTAATCCTGGGAAATGCCAGATTAAGAAAATTGCTCGATATCAAGATGTTCGTGGCAACCGATAGCGACAATCGGCTCATGCGCATCATTCGCCGCGATGTGCAAGAGCGGGGAAGAAATTATAACGATGCCCTCACCCACTATGAGAAATTCGTGAAACCCATGCACATCCAGTTTATCGAGCCAACAAAATTGTATGCAGACCTGATTATCCCTCAGGGAGGTGAAAACAAAGTGGCAATAGATATGTTGGTCTCAAGGATAAAAATGAACCTTGGCGATGGACATTTACCTGTCATCACACCTTCGGAATCGTAGAGTAAACTACATTTTCGGATAGCAGAACCGGGCAAACTGATCATCATAATACCGGTTATTTTTATATCCTGCTGCCTATTAAGCCGTTGTGATTTTTGGATTCAAAATTGCCAATACATAATATTATTATAATGCCCTATAGCCATGATATTGTATTTTATTGCCATCTATTTGTTAGCGACGTTTATTCTAACATGGATGGGTATTGACAGCAAATCGGAAGGTGTGCGTATTTTTTTAATTAGTTTAATATTTACTCCCCTGGCAGGCATCTTCTTCGTGATGAAAGAACGCCACAAAGCAACTCCCATTCATTACTATTACTGCCATGAATGCGACTATATTTTCCCTGTAAAAATGAGTCACTGCCCCATGTGCCAGGAAAATGGCAAAAAGATAAAACTAAACAAATATGTTAGCCCATATCAGATTACTGACCAAATTGGTCATCTTAACCTGACCTGACCGTTCTCACCTGCTTTTCTGACATGCGGTTCTCATAAGGCTGATGAATGAAACATCGTTTCCCGGGAGTGATTTATATCGTCTCCTCATTTCAAGTCATTTTCTATTTGAGTTGTTGAATAGCAAGATGCCCGCATTTATATAAGGCGTCTTACCGGAATTTTTCATTAAAAATGACTAATTTTGGAAAAAATCGACCGACATGAACACAGAAACATTTTTTAAACTTACCTATGGACTCTACATTATCAGTACCTCCTCGCATGGTAAAATGAACGGATATGTTGCCAACACGGCTTTTCAGGTAACTGCTGAACCACCGCAAATAGCCATTTCATGTAACAAAGACAATTTTACCAGTCATCTGATTGAGGAATCCGGTTTGTTTTCAATTTCGGTACTTGAGGAACAGGCCTCATCTGAACTGATTGGTTTATTTGGATATAAAAGTGGAAAGGACCTCAATAAGTTTGAAAACATTCCCTATGTCAAGGGAAAAACAGGCGTGCCGATCGTAACAAAGGAATGTATTGCCTGGTTTGAATGTAAATTAATCAATCAAATGGATGTAGGTTCTCACATTGTGTTCATCGGTGAAATTATCGACTATGGAATGTTGCATGAAACCAAAGATCCGCTTACCTATGCCTATTACAGGAATGTAAAAAAAGGAAAAGCCCCCAAAAATGCGCCAACCTATATCAAACCTGAAGATCCTGTTGTGGCTGAATCCAGAAGTGATTCCTCCCGGTTACAAAAATATCAATGTCTGGTGTGCGATCATATTTACGATCCTGCAGAAGGCGATCCGGACAGCGGAATACTTCCCGGTACGGCTTTTGAAGACATTCCTGACGATTGGATGTGTCCGGTTTGCGGGGCAGGGAAAGAGGACTTTGAGCCTTACAATTAATCTTATTCCTGCATCAATCCATACACTCCGTTAATCAATATTTGCTGGCCCTGAATTGAAGGCACGCTGGAAGGCAGAATTTCAGCATATTGATCGTTGATCAATCCAACATTAACGGGTATCTTTTCAAAAATGAGGCTGTCATTTCCGGCAGATCGCATCACAAATAAATAATCGATTCCGCTCAGAGAAGCGAGCGCCTCCACCGGCACACACTCTGCCATGCGATCGGCAATTATAATTTCGACCTGGACATACATGCCAATCATCAGGCCGGGAAGTCCATCCTCAATATCGGGGTGTGCATGAACATCTACCGTCCTGTCCTCCATATTAATAGATTTGCCTACTTTAAATACTTCCCCTGTAAACGACCTTTTTTTAACATCCGGGAGCGAGAATCTAATCTTTTGTCCGGGTTTTACATTCAGCACATCCTTTTCAAAAAGTTTCATCTCCAAATGAATATGATCTGTATTGATGATTTCAAAAAGTTTTTCACCCGGACCAGAAAATTGACCGTTAACGGCATTTACACTGGCGATATATCCATGGATGGGAGAAACCAACCTCACCACCGGACTTACCGTTTCAGGTGTAATCTGCCCGGGATCAATATTGATCAGCCTGAGTGTCTGACCCAGTGCAGCTTTGGTAGTCAACATATTGTTATAATCTCTTTCGGCCATCAGAAGCATGTCTTGCGAACTGATGTTTTCGCCGGCTAAAACCACCTGGCGATCGTACACCGACTTTAAATAGTTTAGCTTCTGTTTCGATACCAGATAATCCTGTTGCAGGTTGATGATATCCGGGTTGGTCAGGTTGATGAGAAACTGGCCTTTCTTTACATAATCACCTGGCAATAAAGGTGTAGAAGAGGCATAACCGCCAAGATATGAACTAATTACAACACGATATTCCTGAGGAACCGATAAGTATCCGGTGGTTCGTACGAATTCTTCCAGTTTTTCCGGCTGCATAACTCCCGTTTTCATTCCTGCGGATTCAAATTGTGCCCGGCTCAAAACAATTTGATTCTCCGGTTTGGAATCTTGATTTACAGTCAGGTTTACATCCGCGTTTTCTTGTGGTTTTTCTGATTTGCATCCTGCCAACAGTGTAATGGCCAGAACAATTAGGATGAGACTATTTAATGTTGATATTTTCATACTATCAGGATTATAAGGTCAGGTATTTAATTTCAAAAAGTGTGGCATTATATTGCACCAGATTATCGAGATATTCAATTACAATTGATGTGGCATTTTCGAGGCTTTGTATGTACTGAAAAAAATCGATTTCACCGTTGTAATAACTTTTTTGAGCCGTCCGGTTGATTTCCTCTGCCAGATTTTTTCCAGTCGATTGATAATAATTTATAGCCTGACTGTATTTTTGCAACAATGCTTTCAACTGGTTTTCTTTTGATTGAAGACGTATTGAATAATTGCTGGCCTGGTTTCCGGCAATTTCACGTTGGATGCGGGCTGCAACAATTTTGTTTTGTTGCGGTTTAAAAAACAGGGGAACTTGAATCCCAACCTGATAGGCGTTGTATTTTTTTGCATTGGGACCGTCGTTGGTACTTAAAAAATATTCGAGTTGTAATCCGGGGAGAAGTTTGCTTTTTTCAAGTTTAAACCGGGCTTCCACCAAGCTCACCTGTTGTTGCATATAACGAACTCCGGGATTTTCTGCTGTCTCTTCGTTTTCAAGCAGCTGCACCTCAAGTACTTGATCCTTAATTGCGAAAGAACTATCAGTTTGAATCACTGCTTTTAATCCGGCCATGGTCGATTTCAGTTCCTGCTCAAGTTGATTCAATTGCATCAACCAGTAGTTTTTTTTCGATTGTGCCATAAGCATTTCAAGATAATTGGTCTCGCCAAGTTCATACTTGCGATTGGCAGCCTTCGAAAAATCCTGAAATAAGCTATCGAGATATTGGTAAAGCACCATTTTATTCTGGTGATAGACCACCAGATTGTACTGTTGAGCCACCTCCTTCGAGATGGCGCGGGCCATCATTTCCGATTGGGTTACACTGAGCTGATAGTCAATCGAATTAATGTGTCTCTGTCGGTTGTATACCGTTGGGAACTCCAGATTTTGCTGAATACCAAACACACTAAGTGGCAGGTTGTTTTCACCGAAATTACTTTGATCGTAACCATAAAATATCCCTGTTTTATCGATTGAAAACGCGGTTCCTATCAGGCGATCGCTCTGCTCAACCTGAAGTTTTGAAGCTTTGTATTCCATGTTATTATTCAGGGCCAGGTTGATGGCTTCATCCAGAGTAAGGTTCTTTTCCTGGGCCATGGCCGGCACGGCGAATAAGCTCAAAATCAACAACAGGGTCATTTTACTCTTCCCCGTCCGTAAAAAGGAGAACTTCCATTCGTCGACCAGAGAATAAAGTACGGGCAAAACAATCATCGTCAGAAAAGTAGCACTTATCAAACCACCTATAACAACTGTGGCCAGTGGCCGCTGTACTTCTGCACCGGCCGAAGTTGAAACAGCCATTGGAAGAAATCCCATGGCAGCCGCTCCGGCGGTAAGCAAAACGGGCCGCAAGCGTTGTTTGGTTCCTAAAATTACCCGCTCATCAATACTGGTTAATCCCTTCTTTTTCAAATCCTTAAAATGCTCAATTAACACAATTCCGTTTAAAACAGCTATCCCAAACAGCGCTATAAAACCTACGCCCGCAGAAATGCTAAAAGGCAATCCTCTGATCCACAGCAACAGCACACCGCCCACGGCTGACAATGGAATGGCTGTGAAAACCATCAACGCTTCCCGGAAACTTTTAAAAGCAAAATGAAGCATGATAAAAATGAGGATGAGGGCAATCGGCACGGCAAATTTTAATCGCCGGCTGGCACTCTGAAGGTTTTCGAACTGTCCTCCATAATCGATGGTGTATCCAACGGGCAGTTTTACCTTTGTATTGATGATGTGCTTAATATCTTCCACCACCGATTGCAGGTCGCGGTTTCTTACGTTAATACCTACCACAATGCGTCGTTTGGTATCGTCGCGGGAAATTTTCGCGGGTCCTTTGGTATACGATATTTCGGCCAGTTCGCTCAGTGGAACTTTACCGCCTCCCGGCAAGTCCACATAAATAGTTTCGATATCCTTTATATTTTTACGGTGATTTTTATCAAACCTGACTACCAGATCGAATCTTTTTTCTCCTTCAAACACATTACCGGCTATTGCACCTGCAAATCCCATGGTGATCATGTCGTTTAAATCCTTGATATTCAATCCGTATTTGGCGATTTTTTGACGGTTGAATTTTACGGTCATCTGTGGTAAGCCCGTAATTTTTTCAAGAATGACATCGGAGGCCCCCGGAACATTTTCAGCCAGCTGTTTGATTTCCAGACCTTTGTTATACAGCACATCCAAATCTTCACCAAATATTTTAATGGCCACATCTGCACGCACACCCGTAATTAATTCGTTAAAACGCATTTCGATGGGTTGGGTAAATTCAAAATCAAGTCCAGGGATTATTGACAGGGCTTCTTTAAATTTTTCGGCCAGCTCGTCTTTCGATTTTGCCGACACCCATTCACTTTTGGGCTTCAGTTTGATAATAACGTCGCTTTCTTCCATCGACATGGGATCGGTAGGTACCTCTGCAGCCCCAATGCGGCTTACCACCTGGTCCACTTCCGGAAATTGATCGAGCAGGATTTTCTCTATTCTGGTGGTAATGGCAATGGTATTGCTAAGCGAAGTCCCGGTACGCAATACCGGTTGTATAACGAAATCACCCTCATCGAGCGTGGGAACAAATTCTCCACCCATGGTTGAATACAAATAAACAGTGAACAGAAGCAACACCAACGAACTTGCCAGAACCACCTTTTTAAATTTCATGGCCAACTCAATCGAGGGAGTATACATGGACGAAATAAAATTCATCAACCGCAATGAAATATTGCGTTTCGATTGTTTTGATGGTTTCAGAAACAGTGAAGCAGCCACAGGAACATAAGTAAAGCACAGAATCATGGCTCCTGCCAGGGCGAAACTAAAAGTCATGGCCATAGGTCTAAACATCTTGCCTTCCACTCCGGTGAGAGATAAAATCGGAATAAAAACGATTAAAATAATCAATTGTCCGAACACCGCCGAGGTCATCATTTTTGAAGAGCTTACCATTGTAATGGAATCGATGATACTCACCCGCTCTTCCTTGGTGGCCAGATCAATTCGCTCCTTTTGAGCAGTAATTTTGTAGGCGATGTACTCCACAATAATGACCGCTCCATCGATAATAATTCCAAAGTCGATGGCTCCAAGACTCATCAAATTTGCATCTACACCAAAAACATACATCATGCCCAGAGCAAAAAGCAAACTGAGCGGAATGACCGAAGCGATAACGAGGCCGGAGCGCATATTTCCCAGCAACAGCACCACAACAAATATCACAATCAAACAACCCAGGATCAGGTTCTCCGCTACCGTATTGGTTGTTTTTGCAATAAGTTCGCTACGTTCGAGAAACGGATTTATATAAACACCTTCCGGCAAGGTTTTCTGAATTTCGGCAACACGTTCTTTAACGTCTTCTATCACCTTATTGGAGTTGGCATCCTTGAGCATCATCACCTGGCCAAGCACTTTTTCGCCCTGACCATTACCTGTGATAGCACCAAAACGGCTAGCATAACCATCCTGAACTGTTGCCACGTCCCGGATGTAGATGGGTCGTCCATCCGTGTTTTTAACAACGATGTTTTCAATGTCGTCCTTTGACCCAACCAAACCCTCTCCACGAATAAAGTAGCTTTCGTTGGTTTTTTCGATATACCCACCACCGGCTACACTGTTGTTGTTTTCGAGTGCCTGAAAAATTTCACCAATGGAAATGCCCATCGACTGTAATTTTGTTGGGTTTACAGCAACTTCGTATTGTTTTAGAAAACCGCCCCAGGTATTAATCTCGACCACCCCGTTAATTCCGGAGAGTTGTCGTTTCACAATCCAGTCCTGAATGGTTCGTAAATCCATGGTTGAATACAATGAGTCGTACCCGGGCTTGGTGTCGAGAATATATTGATAAATTTCACCCAAACCTGTTGTAATGGGACCCATTTGAGGTGTTCCCATTCCGGCCGGAATATTTTCTGCAGCAGCTTTCAGTTTTTCGGCAATAAGTTGTCGGGGCAAATAGGTTCCTATGGCATCGTTGAACACGATGGTCACCACCGAAAGCCCAAATTTTGATACCGACCTTATCTCGGTAACACCCGGTAAATTAGCCATTTCGAGCTCCACCGGATAGGTAATAAATTGTTCAACATCAAGGGTAGATAAATTGCGCGAAGTGGTAATAACCTGAACCTGGTTATTGGTTATATCCGGCACTGCACCTATCGGAATCTGGGTAAGCGAATACAGTCCAAAACCGACAATTGTCGCAGTAAAGAGCATAACAATCAGTTTATTCGCAATACTGAACTGAATAATTTTATCTAACATGGTAAAGTCAATCTAAATGGGTTTTACAAAGTACTGTTCAGGTGTTGATAAAGTCCTTCACCCGCTTCTTCAAGTATGTCAATTACGAGTTCAAATCCTTGTGAACCCCCATAGTAAGGATCTGGAACACTAGAATATTTTCCGGTGGATGAAAAATCAGTCATCCTGTAAAGTTTCTTTACATCCGATTTGTTACGCGACATCTGTTTTAGATTAAACAAATTATCATCATCCATGGCCACAATGATATCAAAGTAATCAAAATCACGGTTTGGATTAAAGGGTCTCGAAATGGATGTTAATACATAACCGCGTTTTTTTGCATGCAGGTTCATCCTTGCGTCGGCAGGATCGCCGGCATGATAATCTGAGGTCCCCGCCGAATCGATTTCATATATAGAAGCCTCTCCTTTTTGCTTGACAATCCCTTTAAAAACAGCCTCTGCAGCCGGTGATCGACAGATATTTCCCAAGCAGACAAATAGAACTTTTCTTTTCATAATTTTTTTTGGTTCAAAATTAAAGCTACACTCCTTTGATTTGCCCGCTATAACTTAAAATTTACTTAAAAGTTCTAAAGATACTAAAACTCTTTCTATTTATGATATATAATACATTTCAATTACTTATTTTTATTTAAAATGCTTTAATAAAGGATGGGTGACCATTACCTTAACATGAATTTTTTAGTGGATCGTAGTACCACATCGAACAATGTTTGTATTTTTGTTAAATATTTAACAACCATAATCCTAAAGATGATAAAAAAACTTGACGACATGTTTGAAGTGCTTAAAGCACAGGAGAAAAAGAGGTTAGTGGCAGCCTTTGCCAACGATTCGCATACCATAAGTGCCGTAAGCGAGGCCATTGATTTGGGTCTGGTTACGGGAACGCTTGTTGGAGACGAACTAACCATCGCCAAAACCTGTGAACTGGAAGGCATCGACATGGCCAAGTTTACCATCGTTCATGAACCCGATGAAATGAAAGCAGCTACCAAAGCGGTTGCACTGATTAATGACGGTAAAGGAAATCTGTTGATGAAAGGATTGGTTAGTACCGACAAGTATATGCGTGCCATCCTGAATAAAGAAACCGGACTAATGAATCCCGGAGCCGTATTAAGCCATGTGACTGTAATTGAAAACGCAAACTATCATAAATTGTTGATTGTAGGAGATGTGGCCATTATCCCTGCCCCTGAAATAAAAGAAAAAATTGCTATTGTTAAATACCTGATACAAGTAGCCCGATCCTTGGGAATTAAGGAACCCAAAGTAGCCATTATTGGAGCCACCGAGCAGGTTTCGATAAAAATGGTTTCCACAACTGATGCAGCCATCATCTCTAAAATGGCCGATCGGGGGCAGATTCAGGGCGGTTTTGTTGATGGGCCTTTGGCATTGGATGTTGCTATAGATAAAGAAAGTGCCGAAATAAAGAAAATATCAGGAAAAGTAGCCGGAGATGCAGATTGCCTTGTTTTCCCCAATATAGAAACAGGCAATGTGTTTTACAAAACCAACACCAAACTTGCCCAAAGCGAACTTGGTGCCATTGTTATGGGTGCCAGAGTCCCTGCTGTTTTGTCGTCACGAGGCGACAGCACAAAAACAAAACTTTACTCTATAGCGCTGGCGGCCCTGGTGGCCAAATAAATAATTTAGTAACCCGAGTCCTTACACATGGAAGAAGTCAAAATACTTGCCATTAATCCCGGTTCTACAAGTACCAAAATTGCTGTTTTCGAAGGCACCAATCCGCTTTTTATTCAAACCATCAGGCACACTTCCAACGAACTTGAACCCTATGATGTCATCACCAAACAATTTAAGTTTAGAAAAGAACTCATTATCCGGGAGTTGAAAGATGCCGACATCGACATCAACAGCATCTCCATCATCATGGGAAGAGGCGGATTGCTGAAACCCGTCGAGTCTGGAATTATTGAGGTGAACGACAAAATGCGGTATGAATTGGAAAACTGCACTTATGGCGAGCATGCCAGCAATCTGGGAGGACTCATCGCGTGGGATATTGCTCAATCATTGCCCAATGCCAAAGCCTACATTACCAATCCGGTGGTTGTGGACGAACTGGACGACCTGGCTCGGTTATCGGGACATCCCTTGTTACCAAGACGATCCATTTTTCACGCACTCAACCAGAAAGCAGTAGCCCGTCAGCATGCAAAATCCATCATGCGAAAATATGAAGATCTAAATCTGATTGTCGTTCATCTGGGTGGCGGAATCACCGTGGGGGCACATAAAAAAGGCAGGGTAGTTGATGTAAACCAGGGCCTTGATGGAGATGGACCCTATTCGCCGGAACGTACAGGGACTTTGCCCGTAGGCGATTTGGTCAGGTTATGCTATAGTGGCAACTATACCGAAAAACAGGTGCTCAAAATGATAAAAGGAGAAGGTGGTTTAGTTGCCTATTTGGGAACAAACAGTGCTTACGAAGTAGAACAACGTGCCGAAAAAGGAGACCAGTATGCAAAAACCATTTATGATGGAATGGCCTATCAGGTAGCCAAAGAGGTAGGTTCTATGGTAGCCGTGTTGCATGGCGAAATTGACGGCATTTTAATTACAGGAGGTATCGCCCATGATAAGTATTTTGTCAACCAAATCATCTCCTATATTCACCGGTTTGGTCCGGTACATGTGTATCCGGGCGAAGATGAAATGAAAGCCTTGGCCATGAATGGTTTGCGTGTAGCTCTCGGAGAAGCACATGTAAAAGAATATACCTGAAAATCTCAATCATCCGATCAAAAGGATCCATCCTTTTTCAATTTTCCCGGTAATAAATTGATCATTGTTTATCCATGACATTATATAAATTTTACTTTTGTCGCGACAATGAATCTATTTACAGTTAATTGAACCTATCATGAAAAAATTTATGCTTATTGCCATTGGTATTTTTATAATACTAGGGGCATTTTCTTTGAATTGGGCCATCAGCAAAAACAACATGTCGGAACGTGAAAAAAGAGCTCAGGTAAACACACGTGTTGACAACAATGGTTATTGGAAATTGATGGCATCAAAAGGACTGGCTGTATTAAACCCTGAAGCAGAGGTTCCACAAGCCATCTTTACAGGAAGTGCCATTAAATCGAGGATAGTTCGGCTCGACGATTCACCCGATGTTCCTGTCACAGGCCAATCATCCACACAAAGTGAAAACTCTATTTTTATCGATCCCAACGACAATATGGTGGCTCTGAACTCGAACAACTCAACCCCTTCGGGCGGAGGATCTGTTTATGGCGCCGATTATTTATACACCATGGATTTGGGAGAAACCTGGGGAGGCAGTATACAGGGACCAAACGGGAGTAATAGTGGCGACCCGACTACCTGCATCGGAACCGATGGACGTTGGTATGTTGGATATATTGGTAGCAGCAGCGGACAAGATATATCCTACTCTGACGACCAGGGAACCTCCTGGACAAAAGTCGCGGTGGCACCCAAGCCTGGCACAGGATGGAACGACCTGGCTGACAAAAACCACATGTGGATAGATGCCAAAATCGGAAGTCCTTATGAAAATCATTTGTACAATTCCTGGACTGAATTTGGTGGAGGAGCCAATAATCAGGTAGTGATTAAACGATCCATTGATAATGGAGAAACCTGGGATTCAAAAATCGTACTGAGTCTCGGTGTAAATGCAGGCAGCCATAATCAGGGAGTTAACCTGAGTACCGGTCCTAATGGCGAAGTATATGCTGCATGGGCCATTTATGACGGGTGGCCACAGGATGAAAAATCAATTGGTTTTACACGCTCGCTGGATGGGGGTGCCACCTGGGAACCTTCATACCGCATTATCAATAATATTAAAGGAATTCGCAATTCAGCTGTGCCACAAAACATGAGAGTAAATTCATTCCCCAGCATGGCAGTTGACGCAAGTAATGGACCCAATAGCGGTAATATTTATATTGTTTGGACAAACGTGGGTGTTCCAGGAGCTAACTCGGGAAGCGACCGGGATGTGTACCTGATTAAATCAACTGATGGCGGCCTCACTTTTGGTGAGCCGATCCGGGTAAACCAGGATCCCATTGGACAAGGTAAATCACATTACCTGCCGTGGATCACCTGCGATGCCTCCAACGGTATTCTCAGCACCATTTTTTACGACAACAGAAATGTCTCGAACAATCAAGCGGAAACCTGGGTAGCTGTCTCAACCAATGCCGGCGAAAACTGGGAAGATTTTAAAGTAAGTGATGTGTCATTTACACCCACACCCATACCGGGATTGGCCAGTGGATATTTTGGCGATTACCTAGGAATCCATGCAAGCGGCGGAAAAGTATATCCTGTTTGGACTGATAACCGCTCGGGAGTGGCCATGTCGTATGTTTCAGTTTTTGAGACCATCGAAGTGCACGCACCTACCGGATTGATAGCCACGGTAAATCAGGATAATGGATTGGCAAACCTGACCTGGAATTTTGTTTTGTCAGCAGGTTTTCAGCACTTTAACATCTACCGCAATGGTAGCCTAATTGGAACTTCCGTTGAAACAACTTATGAAAATCAGCTGACTGATTATGGCTATTACACCTATGAGGTCACAGCAGATTATGGCGGAACAGAGTCGACTTCTACCTCTGCCATGACCCAGTACGGATCGTCTACCATCGAGATTTCCCCGCTGGAAATCACGGTAAATGTAGCTCCCGATGAAATTGCGGAACGTACACTGAAAATTAAAAACACAGGTGTTCTTCCTCTTAATTTTCATCTGTCTCCATTTAAATCAGGAACATCAGCCTCTGAATATGAACACGCACAAGGTGGTGGCGATGAATACATAAGTGCGGTGAAAATTGGAACGATCAATAACACATCGGGTTCTGATTTCTATAGCAATTTCTCCGATTTCTCAACACGTATGCGTGCCGGGGAATCCTATCAACTGATCGTTGAAAATCGCAATGGCTACCAGGGCGACCAGGTTTTCGTCTGGATCGACTGGAATCAAAACAGGGAATACGATGAAATCCCCGCCGTGTTATCGCCGAACAGCAATTTTAATTCTTTTGAAGGTACGATCACTCCTCCAAAAGGTGGCGTTCAGGGAGTTACCATGATGCGGATTCGCCTGTTGGGGCCCTCTGAAAAAGCCTCTGCAACAGGATCGACTCAATATGGAGAAGTTGAAGATTATTCTATTGTATACGAAGATTGGCTGATCGTAAACCCGGAAACTGGCAGTGTACCTGTTGGAGATTCATTGGATGTATTGCTTACGTTCAACTCTACCGGACTTTCCAATGGAATCTATCCCGAAACCATAACCTATCTTTCCAATGATATCAATACGGGAAGCATCCCTGTTAACCTGACCATGGAGGTCAGCGACCTAAACATTGTGGCGTCAGCTGAACCCACCCAAATTTGTTTCGGCGAAAGTGTTCAGTTAACTGTAATTCCTTCTGGCGGCAGTGGCTCTTATTCCTATAGTTGGGTTTCTATTCCCGAAGGGTTTACCTCACAGGAGCAAAATCCTGTGGATTCACCCACAGAAAATACAACTTATTATGTTACAGTAAGCGATGGTTTGTTTACCAATAATGCCGAAGTGGCTGTTTTGGTATTCCCGAATCCGGAGGTAAACTTAGGTCCTGACGAAGTTTTGTGTGGTGAAAATCAGTATAGCCTGAATGCAGAAAACGAAGGCGCAACCTACCTTTGGTCAACCGGAGAAACAACCCAGACCATTGTTGCTGAAGGAACTGGTTTAACCAGTGTTTGGGTGCAGGTAACCAACGAAAATCAATGTCTGGCTACCGATACCATTCTATTGAATTTTGCCGGTATTCCGGAAGTCAATCTGGGGGCCGATACCGTATTCTGCGGTGGTGGCAATATCCTGCTGGATGCCGGAAATACAGGATCGACCTATCTTTGGTCCAATGGGCAGACGACCCAAACAATTCTGGTAGATACGGCCGGTTATGGATATGGTATTCAGGCGATAGCAGTAGAGGTAACTACCGAAAATGGTTGTGTGAACGCGGCAAATGTAAGTGTTGAATTTAAAGATTGTACTTCCATCGATGAAAGGGAAGTCATCAGCATCAACATTTATCCAAATCCCGGAAGCGGAATTTTTAGTTTGGAACTTAAGAGCATGGTAAACCAACAGGTTTCAATTAAATTACTGAACCTGAATGGTGCGGTAGTGTATGAAGAACACGAGGTGTCGGTTTCAAATAACGGTATTCATCGGTTGAATTTGAGTAGCTTCTCATCTGGCACCTATCAACTGAGCATTGTTGGCAAACACACTACGGTAAGCCGGAAGCTGATTATCAGTAAATAATAATGTTTTAACTTTTCAAAAGGGCCGCTTTTTAGAAGTGGCCTTTTTTTTGTCTACATTGATCAATTGATGTAAACTTCTGAATGCTTTATATTTGCTTTGCAATTGTTAAATTAAAAACCAGGCATGAAATTAAACCTCGTGTGGTTGCGCCGTGATTTGCGACTTGATGACAATACTGCGCTTAAGGCCGCTTTACAAAAAGAGCTGCCCGTGTTGCTCCTTTTTATCTTCGACACCTCCATCCTTGAGGAACTCAAACGTGACGATGCACGTGTCAGCTTCATTTATCGCTCCCTGTTGTCCATCCACCTTCAACTCAGGAAAAGTCATAGCGGTCTCTTGATAAAAGTGGGGCATCCGGAAAAGATTTGGCACGATTTGATTGCCGAATATGACATTGATACCGTTTTTGTTAACCGTGATTACGAACCCCATGCCATTCAACGTGATGAGACAATAGAAGGTCTCCTGAAGAAGAATGGGATCCGCTGGTTGTCCTTTAAGGATCAGGTTATTTTTGAACCATCAGAAATCCTGAAAAAAGACAGTCTGCCTTATACCGTTTTTACACCTTATAAGAAACGATGGCTGGAATCTTTTTCAAAATTGCCACCGTATCCTGCATCTGCTGAATTGAATTTCCAATCCGGATTTTTTAAACACAACACACCGTTTCCCTCACTTACCACCATTGGTTTTGCTGAAAGCCGGATGCGTCCGCCCGAATTCGATCTTTCAAAAATATCAAATTACGATCAGCATCGCGAATTTCCTGCCCTCCGGGCCACCACATTTGTGGGCCCCTTCCTGCGCTTTGGCATCATCAGCATCCGATCATTAATCAACCAGACCGCCGATAAAAACCAGGTTTACCTATCAGAATTAATTTGGCGTGAATTTTTTATGCAGGTTATTTTTCATTATCCACAAATTGTTGACCGGAATTTTAAGCCGGCATTCGATCATGTACCTTGGAGGAATAACCCGGAAGAATTTAGCAGGTGGTGTGGTGGCAATACAGGTTATCCGCTGGTAGATGCAGGAATGCGCCAATTGAATGCAACGGGTTTTATGCACAACCGAGCGCGCATGGTAGTGGCCAGTTTTTTATGCAAGCATTTGCTCATCGACTGGCGTTGGGGAGAAGCCTATTTTGCCTCATTACTCTTCGATTACGAGTTATCATCGAATAATGGAAACTGGCAATGGGCTGCAGGAACAGGTTGCGATGCGGCTCCTTATTTCAGGGTGTTTAACCCTTTGATTCAGGCTGAAAAATTCGATCCGAAACAGAACTATGTCTCTCACTGGATTCCTGAACTAAATTCTTCAACATACGCCAAACCCATCGTCGATCATGCTTTTGCCCGACAACGCGCCATTGATACCTATCGACATGGACTGACCAAACCTCATTTTTAAACAAATGAGTATAAATTACTTGCAACTTTTAATATATAGATTTTGTCCGTATATTAGCAACCGGTATTTGAAAAATTTAATTTTTATCCCCTTTTGTGCAAATGAAAAAATATTATATATCACTCGTTACAGGCACCACATTACTGGTGGCTTTGGCTATCGGCTGGGGATTTGGCAACAGCCGTCAATCAAAAGAAGAGAAAAATCTTGCGGTAGACACGCGAATCGACAACCTGAATTATTGGCTGGATAAAGCGAAACAAGGTCTTGTCCCTTACAATCCTGAAACCAGGATCATCCCGGCAAGGTTCACCGGATCAAAAATCATCGCATCCGGGGTTTTAACCGAAGACTCACCAGATGTTCCCATCACCACCATTAATTCAACGCAAAGCGAAAATTCTGTTTTCGTTGACCCAAACGATCCTGAAACTATACTCAACAGCAACAATTCAAGCGAAAACCCACTTGGTTTCATCTACGGAGCAGATGAATTTCACTCTCATGATGCAGGCGAAATCTGGGAAGGAAAAATTGAGGGCGTTTCAGGAGATAATTCAGGAGATCCGGCAGCAGCCATCGGACTGGATGGCAGATGGTTTATCAACTATATTAGTCTTTATGGAGGAGTGGGGATTTCCTACTCAGAAAACCAAGGTTCTACCTGGACCTCAAAAATGATAAGCCCCAACCCGGGAATCATGGCCGATAAAAACCACCTGTGGATTGACAATATCGCTATAAGTCCCTATATTGGAAACTTATACGTTGCCTGGACCGAATATGGCGGGCTGCTGGACACTGAAATTGCGGTCGCTTTATCCCACAATCATGGAGCTAACTGGACTTCCAAAAAAGCCATTAGCACAGACATACTTGCCGGAAGTCACAACCAGGGGGTAAACCTGAGCGTGGGACCCCACGGAGAAGTATACGCCGTTTGGGCGGTATACGACAGCTGGCCTGCCGATGAGAGTGCCATCGGCTTTTCAAAATCACTGGACGGTGGTACCACCTGGTCGCCTGCCAACAGGATATTGGATAATATCAAAGGGATTCGCACAACAGAAGCAGGTAAAAATATCAGGGTCAATTCATTTCCTTCGGCCACCGTGGATGTCAGCTACGGTTACTACCGGGGAAATATTTACGTTACATGGGCAAACATTGGAGTTCCGGGAATCAATACCGGAGATGATGTGGATGTATATATGATTAGATCATCTGATGAGGGTAATACCTGGTCGGAACCCATTAAAATAAATCAGGATGAAAGTGGTCTGGGCAAAAAGCACTTTTTTCCGTGGATTGTCTGCGATCCGTCCAACGGAGCACTAAGTGCCATCTTTTATGATGACCGGAATACAAGCGTCACCGAACTGGAAGTTTATTGTGCTAATTCAGAAGATGGAGGCGAAACCTGGGAAGATTTCAAGGTGAGCGATGTTGCTTTTACTCCCACCCCCATTCCGGGACTTGTGGATAATTATTTTGGTGATTATCTGGGTATAACGGCTCAGGATGCCTGGGTTTATCCGGCATGGACGGATAACCGAACGGGGACAGCCATGAGTTACACTTCTCCTTACAGGCTTAATCCAATGGTTAAACCCGAAAACCTGACGGCTTCGGTAGACTTCGAAACCGGTGTCTGTCAGCTCAGCTGGTCATATAACCTGAGCCCGGGATTTTTGCATTTTGACCTTTACAGGGGATACAACCTGATTTCAACCACCACCGATACTGTTTTCCAGGATGCACTGCCCGATTATGGGTATTACGATTATAAAGTAACCGCTCTTTATCAGGGAAACAAAGAATCAGGTGCTTCCCGAACGTCAACCCAATGGGGTGATGCACACATCACGCTATTAACCGACAGCATTTACGAAAGCCTGTCCATGGATTCATCATCGGTTAAAAAAATTGAATTGGTGAATACCGGGCAACTTGACCTGCATATTGAAGCTTCTCCTTTTCCTGCGACCAAAACAGTTAAAACCCCAACCTACTGCACTGCTTCCGGTGGTGGGCTTAATGAGTATATCAAAAGAGTGCAGGTGGGGTTATTCAACCATGGATCGGGACAGGAAAATTACGGTGATTTTACCGACCTGACCATTTTGGTAAAGCTGGGCCAAAGCTACCCGATAGTGATTACCAATGGCGATCCCAACTGGCCATCCGATCAATGTGGAGCATGGATCGACTGGAATGAAGATGGTGAATTTACTGTTGATGAAAATATTGTCCTTGACGGAAGCCCGGGAGTCGGGCCTTACAGAGGCATTATCTCTCCTCCGGCAAATTTAGTCAGTTCCACCACGCGATTACGTATTGTTCTTACCAACGACGAAACTCCAGATCCCTGTACAGAATATGCTTTGGGAGAAGTTGAAGACTACTCAATTGATCTGGATGGCTGGCTGACTATCAATCCCGTCACCACAATTGTTAGTCCTGGTGATACCGCAGAGGTGGAAGTACAATTTGATACGCATGCCATGTTGAAGGGTTCCTATTCAGCTCTGGTGCGCCTGTTAACGAATGATCCTTTGATACCCGGGGCCGATGTTCCCGTTAAACTGGATGTATCCACCATACAGGTAAAAGCAGGAACCGCCACCGGAGATACCTCCATGTGCTCGGGAACCAGTTTTCAGCTTACAGCACAGCCATTTGGACCAATTACCCATCTCACTTATTACTGGAATTCCGTTCCTGAGGGATTTGAATCTGATGAGCAAAACCCGGTAGCCATTGCCGAACAAAGTGCCTGGTACCGCGTTCGTGCAGGAAACGACACTGTTTTTGCCCTAGATTCGATCTTCATCGAAGCGATTCCCTCTCCGGTTATTAATCTGTTTACAGACACTATTTTGTGTGGAGGTCAGTCCATTACACTATATTCAGGCTATCCGTTTAATTTATGCCAATGGTCAACAGGAGAGGTTACTCACTTCATCGTTGTGGATACCAATACCCTTTTCAATGGCTATGGCGAACGGGTTATTCAGCTAAAAGTGACCAATGGGTACCGCTGTTGGGACGAGATCGAAACAACCATTGACTTTGTGGATTGTACAAACATTGGAGAAATCACAAATCCGGAGATGCAACTCTATCCAAATCCATCAAATGGCGAATTTATTATTTCCATTGAAAATAAAAATTTAAAAAAATTCACCATTTCCATATACGATTTAACTGGTAAGGTTGTCTTTTACAGGATGCTTATTAATTCTTCAAATGAAAGCACTTTAGAAGTTCCTGTTTATATTACTGATGTTGAACCTGGCCGTTATTTATTGATCATCAGCAATGATCATTTTAGTGTTACGGAAAATATGATTGTTAAATGACGCATCTTTTTTTGATATGAATAACCATTTTGTGATTTTTTGATTAATTTTACACGTGTTTCATTAACTAACAATTCAATAACTATGAAAAAAATGTACTTTTTACTGGTAGGTTTATTGCTTACCGGGTTTCTCAATGCGCAGACCTTATTAAGCGAAGACTTTAGTTCAGGTATCATGCCTCCTGCAGGATGGACAGCACTTCCTTTAACTTCAGGTTGGGACATTAGCTCAACGGCATTGGCTGGTGGTTCTTCTCCTGAATGCAAGTTTGAAGGTTTTGCCTACAATGGAACCTGTCGCCTCATGTCACCTTATACCAACATGACTTCGGTAGATACCGCCGTATTGATGTTTAAACACTTCTACAAAAGATCAGGGTCGGGGTTGACCATTGGATTGGCCATTGCAAACGGAAGCACCTGGGTATCTGTATGGGAAAAAACCCCAAATCAGGATATTGGTCCGGAAGAAATAAGTATTATGCTTACCGGTGATCAGATATCCAGTTCAAATTTCAGGTTTAGTTTTTACTTAACCGGAAACATGGCCTCAGTTCAAGACTGGTACCTTGATGATGTATTGATGTTTGCCCCCTCCGCTTTCGACTGTAAACTGGCCAATATTCTCGTCCCCAGTGTAATTACCGGTCCGGTTCCGGTGATGGGATCGGTAGTGAACCTTGGAAACACGGTGATTGATGAGGTAAACGTTACCTGGGTTTCCTATTCAGGAATTGAACGCGACTCTACTTTCTCGGGGTTGAACCTTTCATTTCTCCAAACAGCAGAATTCTCTTTTGATGGAATGTGGATTTCCCCATCGGGGCAACACAACCTTAAAATGTTTATTAACAGCGTCAATGGTCAATCCGACCTGGATCCAGCCAACGATACGCTGGTTAAACCCATTGAATTCCAAACCATCGTTTTACCCAGAGTGCCTCTTTTTGAAGAATTCACCAGCTCAACCTGTAGTCCGTGTGCAAGCTTTAATTCTTCATTTGTGCCTTGGTGCACTTCGCACGAAGATGATATCACCCTGGTAAAATATCAGATGAACTGGCCCGGTTCAGGCGATCCTTATTATACAGCCGAAGGTGGCACACGCAGGGCATTTTATGGGGTGAGTTTTGTTCCTGATTTGTTTTGTAACGGAGCCAACGTAGCCACCAATGTCTCAAATGTTAATACCGCATATAACAATGCCATTCAGTTAACCTCCACGTTGGATATTGCTTCTACCTTTACCATTTCCGGATCAAACATCAACATCACAACCAACATCCTTCCTTTCGCCAGCACCTCCTCATTAAAAGTATTTAACATTGTAATTGAAAAGGTTACCACTCAAAATGTGGCCACGAACGGCGAAACGGAATTTCACCATGTCATGATGAAAATGATGCCCGATGCCAATGGAGCTTCCACATCGTTTGTTAATGGCACCCCCATTCAGTTTTCATATAATTATGACCTGTCATCCACCAATGTGGAGGAATATGATGACCTGATGATAGCAGTGATTGTGCAGGATGCTTCGACAAAAGAAGTGAAACAAACGGCCTACGGCTTACAGAACACTGTATTTTCAAATGAAGCACGCCTCAGTTCAATCACCCTCGACGGTGTGCCTCTCGAAGGGTTCGATCCCAATGTTTATGAATATGACGTTCAACTTCCCGAGGGAACAGTTGAAGAACCGGTGATCGTGGGTGTTCCAATGAATAGTGGAGCCCTGATGCTTACCAGCATGGCTTTTGCCGTTCCAGGTACCGCCATGATTGATGTGTATGCAGAAAATCTCTTTACTCATAAGCAATACAAAGTAAACTATAGTATTGACTATGTGGGAACGGAAGAAACACCTCTATCTTTGATTTCGGTTTATCCTAATCCTGCACACGATCAATTAAATATTAGCGGACTTGTAAATGCCCGGCTTACCCTGTACTCATCCACCGGAAGTGTTGTTTTACAGAAAAACAACTTCTCAGGCACCACGGTTGACATCAGCCACCTGAGCCACGGAGTGTATGTATTGGATATAAAAACCAATACCAATCAGGTAATCCGCAAAAAAATAACGGTCCTCTAGTCGTTTGTAATTAAACCTTGAATAGCTGCCTGTTCTTTTCTTTTGAACAGGCAGCTTTTTTTATCTTTGCCAAAATTTTATCACCATGCAACTTAGCGAACAGGAACAGATCAGGCGTGATGCACTGACAGAACTAAATAAACTCAACATCAATGCCTTTCCACCGGAAGAAATTCATGTGAATGCTTTTGCTTCCGAGGTATTGAAGAAATACCCTCAAGACAACAGCCTTTTTCAGGAAGTATGCATGGCAGGACGAATCATGAGCCGCCGGATCATGGGTGCCGCCTCATTTGTGGAATTGATGGATTCCACGGGACGAATTCAGCTTTATTTCAAACGGGATGAAATTTGCCAGGGAGACGACAAAACCATGTACAATACGGTGTTTAAACGGTTGCTCGATATTGGTGACATCATCGGGGTAACCGGATATGTTTTTACAACACAAATGGGAGAGATAACCATTCATGTTCAGTCGTTTACCATCTTATCGAAGTCGTTGCGCCCGCTTCCTATAGTAAAGGAAAAAGAGGGAGTGGTATACGATGCCTTTACCGATCCCGATCAGCGGTATCGCCAGCGATATGTTGATTTAATTGTGAACGACAAGGTAAAAGACGTGTTCGTTAAACGTGCCCGGGTCATCAGGTCGATGCGTGATTTTCTGAACGACAAGGGATATCTTGAAGTAGAAACCCCCATTTTACAAGCCATTCCGGGTGGCGCGGCCGCTCGTCCGTTTATGACTCACCACAACGCCTTAAACATACCACTCTATTTGCGCGTGGCCAACGAACTTTATCTAAAACGACTGATCATCGGCGGCTTCGAAGGTGTTTATGAGTTTGCCAAAGACTTCCGTAACGAAGGAATGGATCGTTTCCACAACCCTGAGTTTACACAAATGGAACTCTATGTGGCTTACAAGGATTACTTCTGGATGATGGAGCTGACCGAACGCATGATCGAGACGATCGCACTTGAACTGCACGGAACCACTCAGGTACAGGTTGGAAAACAGGTAATCGATTTCAAAGTTCCTTTTCGTCGTTTGTCTATCCTGGGAGCAATCGAAGAATTCACCGGCATCGATGTAAGCGGGATGAACGAACAAGAGTTGCAGGATACGGCCAAAAAACTTGGTGTTGAAACAGATCCTTCCATGGGAAAAGGAAAACTGATTGATGAAATTTTTGGTGAAAAATGTGAATCGAAATTTATACAACCCACCTTTATAACGGATTACCCTGTTGAAATGTCACCGCTGTGCAAACGCCACAGAGACAATCCTGAATTAACAGAGCGTTTTGAATTGATGGTAAATGGCAAAGAATTGGCAAATGCCTATACCGAACTTAACGATCCCATCGATCAACGTCAGCGATTTGAAGATCAAATGAAACTGGCAGAAAAAGGCGACGATGAAGCCATGTTCATCGATCAGGACTTCTTACGTGCCATGGAATACGGCATGCCTCCGACATCAGGAATGGGGATTGGCATCGACCGTTTGGTGATGATTATGACCAATCAATCCTCCATTCAGGAGGTGTTGTTTTTCCCTCAGATGCGGCCTGAAATCGTGAAGAAATCATTTGCCGGCGATGACTTTGCAATACTCGGCATTCACAGTGATTGGGCACCGCATCTTGCCCCCGCCGGATTCAGTTCCCCGGCAGCTCTAAAAGAAGCCAAGCCTACAGTCATCCTGCAGACGCTGAATGGATACCGAAAAAAAAATAAGTTGAGTATACCGGCTGTTCAACTCGAAGATATTAACAATTGGTTGGCGATAATTAATGGATAAGGCAAATTAAAGCACCCGGTTTTTATTTATTTTTAGGTCATTAAAAAGCTGTGTACTTGTTTTACCAGATTGATAGGCCTAATCATTATAATCATCTGCCGCTATGCTACTGTTAAAAAGCTCATTTTTACGGATTATTGTACCTCTCTCACTCCTATTCGCCATGACAGGTACACCTGTTTTTTCACAGTCGTTCAATTCAACTACGGATTTTCGTCGGCATTGGATACTCAACGCCAGCGGCGGAACCAGCCTGTTTTTTGGTGATATAAAACAATATCAGTACGTGCCGGTTACCAAAAATGAAAATGAATGGAGATTTGCCGGAGGTCTGCAACTCGGTTTTCAGATATCCCCTGTTTTCGGGGTAAGGGCGCAGGCTTTAACTGGTAAACTTGCCGGAACTCGCAGGCCATCAAATCTGTATTTCGAGGCCAATTACATTGAGTTTAATCTGAATTCTACCATCAGTATCCGAAACATATTTTTTCCTTACCAGGACGATCAATTTTGGGATGTGTATCTTGTCGCCGGTTTGGGCCTGACAAACTACAACAGCGAATTGATGGCGTTGTCGACAAAAAAAGTGCTCCGAAAAGTAGGTTATGGTAATGGAAATGGTATTAATGGCAGAACCATTGAAGGAGTACTTATTGGCGGTATGGGTTTGAAATTTCGTTTAACGGATCAATGGGCGCTCAATCTTGAATCATCAAACCGCGGATTAAATTCCGATATGCTCGATGGCAGGGAGAGTGGCTTTAAGTATGACGTGTACAATTACTCCTCGCTTGGAATCACATTTAAATTCGGGCAAAATAAACGAACAAAATCAGAGGATTTCGATTACTTCGAATCTTCAAAAAAATCACAAAACGAGCACCCTGCCCAAAACCATCCTGTTCAACCTGCTGAAATTGATATGCTCTTTGTGGCTCCGCCCGTCTTAAGCCAGCCGGTAGAACCACCAAAAAAGGAAAAACCTGTAGAACCTGTTGTTGAAGAGGTTGTTGAAAAAGTCGTTGAAAAGCCGATTATCGAAAAACAAGTAACTTCCGCCATAGAATACCGGGTACAAATCAGGGCCAAATATGGGAATGCCATTTCCATTGATAAGCTGAGCAGCATGTATAACCTGCCTGCATCGCAAATAAAGCAAAATACCCACAACGGTTTCTTTATCTATACGATCGGTTCATTTTCAAACTATGAAACGGCCCGAGAAAAGAGAAATGAATTGAGAAGTACCAATGGAATTGTTGACGCTTTTGTGGTAGCCTTTAAAGCAGGTGAACGTTTGGATAAACTTCCTTAAAAAAAAACGACAATGCCAAATAGCCCTTTCGACTACGATCCTGACAAAGACAAACTACCACCACTCATTACCTTTTGGATTGTTGTGGCATCCTTGGGAGCTGCAGTTTACCTTACTTTCGTACTGGTTTGAACAATAGCTGCTTTACCTGATAACGACCACTTTCCCGGCAACGGTATTGGTGGGTGAAACAACCCGATAGACATAGGTTCCTGATTTTAAGGTCTCAGGAAGTATCAAACTGATTACCTGGCCGTCATAGGAGACAAATGATTGATTCAATTCCTGTTCGCCCGAAAGCCGGTACAGGATGACCTGAACCACGTCGCCCGGAGTGCTTTCAAAATTCAAATTTAATCTGAAGGAAGCAGGGTTAGGATACACCATCGGCTTGGGCGAAAATCCCATGATATTGGATGAAGAAATCAAATCGCTATCAATCATAATCCTTACAGCAAACAGACCCGATCCCGTGGACACAAATAGAGAATCGGTGATGAGTGTTCCAATATATTTTACGGGTATATCGCATTTAATCAACAGCGACAGGCTGTCGCCCGATGGAAGGAACAAAGGCAGCGAGGGCATCTGATCAACGAACCACATAAATTCATCACCTATCTCTGTAATGGAGCTGATCATGATACCACTGTTTGAGTTATTAACCACTTGTAGTGGCAACCCCATGATCATATCCTCCTCCGTTTCAAACAACACTGAATCGGGATGGAAGGTTAGTCCGGGCAATACCGCCACATGAAACTCAAAGGGATCGGGTTCTCCAATATAGGGGCAAAACGACCTGCGGCCCGACTCATCTGCGGCAAATAAATAATATTCTACGGTAGCTCCCTGATCAATATTTTCAATGGTTCCTGTATAGGTATCACCCGTCACGTGTTGCATCAGCACCTGCTCAAAAGTGCCGCCGTCCTGACGGTAATAAACAAAAACGGAATCCTGATAAATCTGTTCGCCACTGTATGCAATCAAATCCGCAGTTATCTCATAATGGTCAGCATAATACAGGTCTCCCATCAAGGGGATATGATTGATACGCAACATGCCGATATCGGCAACGCCCTTCGTGCGACAATGGAGTGCATCGGTATTTTCCCAACCATCATACATGATCCCGATGATTTCGTAACCCGGCATGGCTTCTTCGTAAACTGCCAACGCCTGATCGTCCCATTGGCTCCCGGTGATTGGAACCAATACTTTTTTATTGAGTATGGTGGAATTGGTATAAGGCGTATTGGGAAAAGTGCCCGGAGTAAATACCCTGACCACTTCATACGGAATGCCCCAGGAACTTGTTGTGTTGGCAAAATAATTGGCAGTATTTTCATAATCCTGATACCGGTTGTCCGTTTCCGGAACCTGTCCGATCAGTACTTTACCCGGTGAAAGAAATTTCCCCCAACAGTCGATGTGTTTTATGTATTCTCCCAACGGGTCTTCCAGAACCATATAGGGAGAGTTCCCCAGGTAATCGTTAACAAATCCGTTTACCTGAGTGATAGTTAAGGTTGGATTTTCATCCAATACAAGATCAGTGCTTGAAGCCATCCCCAACCCGTCGCACATGTAATTTCCGCCTGTGCTGATCAGGTTCATCCCGAAAAGGTTGATTTCAAGCTCGGCTGCTACCCTGGCCGGGATGTTGTTGTCGTTTGGGCGTGGACGATTGTATGGAAAATCGACAATACCGGGCTGCTTGTTGCCATCAAAAACAAACCAGGGACCATAATCGCGTACCCAATAGCTGTCGGTAGGTGCCAATAAAAAGTTACAATTACTCAGATTTACATTGTTACTGGTATAGGTATTAATGACCGTCTGTTGCTGGCTGGCATTGGCCACAATGGTTGTGACGGTGGTATTTTCCGCCATCTCGCGGATTAATTCAACGGGCACTCCAAATGGGTAGCGTACCAACACGGCCTGCATCTGATCAAACTCCGCCACGTTGTAAATGGTTCCTTCAGGAGGATCGGTAGCAATAAAATCTTTCGAAAAATCAACCTTCAACTCCATTTCTTCTTTGGAGAGATAATGCAACTTTCGATAATCGGGTTGTTGATTTTGTGCAAACAAAGTTTGCAAGGAAAGCAGGATTGTCAGAGATAAAAACAGATTGCGCTTTTTCATGGTAATTGTTAAAGGTGATACAAAAGTAATGAAAAGACAACAAAAAGGAGGAAGAGGTTGTTTTTGTTTATCTTTGTTGCAACTTTTGTAAAAAAATAAATCATGAACATACTTGCAGCCAATGCCTTAGTTCAGTTTTCAGGGTGGATTGGAACCCCTGAAATTATTATTATTGTTGTTGTTATCCTGTTGTTATTTGGAGGGAAGAAAATTCCTGAACTCATGCGCGGAATAGGCAAAGGAATAAAGGAGTTTAAAGATGGCATAGGCAGTGATGATCACGAAAAAAGTGAAGACACATCGAATAAGAAGTAAATCCGGGTACCCGTTTTAATGCCTGATTATTTGAATCTGACTTCACACAACTCAGCCCCGCCCCTTCTTTTCGCGAAGAGAGGAGAGATCGCCCTGAAATTAGAGCGGTGGAATGAGTCAAATTAACGCTTTGGAGGAATTTGTAAATTTTTTGCATCGTTTTTATTGACTTGGTACAGAAGCCAATACTCATTCAAAAAAAATATGCCAGTTTATAACCCCTCCTCCCTCCCGATAGTTATACGGGACCTCCCCAAAAGGGAGGAGTGATAAAACATTGTATATTAAGCTTATAAGTGTATAAATAACCTGACTCCCTGTTCCTGTTAACACATTTTTTTGTCAGAAAACACCTACTCTTTCAATTGGTTTTTCCCAATTAAATTTACATAATGACCATAACGGTCAACAATTTCGTGAACAAACGCATAGGTTTCTTCTCCCCTCACATAGCCATAATAAACCACCGGGTCGCGATAATAGTTTGCATCCGACAGCTTTAGCATACATAAATCAGTATTGTCAACCCATGCATTTGGATTGAGGCCCTGTTTTTTGGCCAACCGACGTGCATCCAGCACATGGCCCAGTCCACTGTTGTAAGCGGCCATGGTAAACAAAACCCGCTGTAACGAATCGGTGATTTCCGGAGGCAATTGTTTTTCCATGCTGCTTAAATAACGCACTCCGGCATCAATTTGCATGGCCGGGGTAGCGGTGCTATCCAAACCATAGGCTTCGAGTACGGCAGGCATCAGTTGCATCAGGCCAAAAGCTCCGGCCCAGGATTTAACTTCGGGTTTAAACTCCGATTCCTGATAAATCAGCGAAGCCAACAGCCGCCAATCCCAACCCAACCGGGCAGCTCCTTGTTTGATAAGCGAATCGTAAGGAGACAGCTGCTTTCCACTATAGGAGTTGTAATGACTTCGTGAAATGCGCCAGGAACGGCTATTTTTAAAATACTTGTTAATTAACAACCTGGACATCAGCCCTGAGTTAAAGCTGTGCAGCCATGCATTGATGGTATCGGCAAGGACTGTCTGATTTTTTTTAACTGCCCACCCTATTTTTTGCTGAAAACTAACCTGGGTACCCACATCCAGGTTTGGGTAATACCTTGCGTTAACAATGGCAACATGCTCATCAGCAATGGTATACTCTATTTCGCCTGAAGCCACCGCAGCAATCAGCTCCTCCACTTCACGCGGATCGGTCACCACCTGGATGTAACCGGCCATATCGTCGGCAAGCTTCTCCAATTGGTCCTTAAAAACAGTGCCCTCTTGTACATAAATCTTTTTTTCGGACAAGTCGAACGTCGACCTCAATAACCGGGATTCTATTTCTTCGGCAGTAGCCATGTGTTGCCATCCTTCTGGTTTACGCTGAACCAATACCTGCCGGGTGATCATAATGGGGTCGGTAAACAAAACCAGTTCTTTGCGTTTATTGTTTATGGTAAGACCCATGGCAATTAAATCCACCTCGCGGTCGTTTAACATCCCGATGCTTTTATTGAGGTCACTTTCTATAATCAACTCAAGTTCCACATCCAGATAACCACACAGGTTTTTTAACAATTCATACTGATATCCCATCGGTTCTCCCCTGTAAATAAAATAGCTGACAGAACCATAATTGGTAACAGCCCTTAGTTTTTTCTTTTCAAGAATCGTGTTCAGGACCTTGTGCGCCTGACGGTTTTCCTTTTTTAGTGCATGATCGGCTTGCCGGGGTTCGATTATGTTTTCACACGAAACCAGCGTCATTACAATAATAAGGAGAAAAAAACAGGGCAAGCACCTAACCATATAGCATCATTTGATATGACTAAATTATATAAAATTTGGTTTGGCACCACAATCACCTGGTGCGAGGGATAACAGAAAGCAGGATGGAGACCCTTTTTGTTGCACGCCAACATCCCTTACCTTTGCCGAAAAAAAGTGAAAAAAATCTGGAAAGAACAATATGCTGTTAACTGGGACGACATCAGCCTGGATGGAAAACTATCCCTGACCGGGCTCAATATCATGTTGCAGCGTGCAGCCACGTACCATGCCGAACACCTGGGTTTTGGATTTACACAAACAAGTGTCTACAATGCCTCGTGGGTGCTGTTCAGGATCAACCTGGAGTTAATCCGAATGCCTGAATGGTGCGACCAGGTAGTGGTAGAAACCTGGCCGCGGGTGGTAAAAGGACTTGCCGCTTATCGCGATTTTATTGTGACTACACCGGAAGGTGAAGTCCTTTGCCGGGCCACCTCTGAATGGTTTATCATCGACCTGACCTCACGGCGGCCCCAGCAGATTGAAAAGTATGTGGATGTTGAATTATATACCATGCCTACGGCAGGTTCACCTACCGATTTATCTGCCGAAGGCATGGAGGTAGGTAAACCGACCGACCGGCAAGCTGTTACACGTGATATCCCGACATTGAGCAGAAACACCGACTATGAGACCTTGTTTGAGGTAATTCCCAAATATTCAGATATGGACATGAACGGCCATACCAACGCCCGAAAATATTTTGATTGGCTTACCGATGCCATGCACCAAGACAACGGGAAACTGAACCCGACCTTTGTTCAAATGACTTATTTTAGCGAGTGTACCCTGGGTGAGCACCTGGTTATTCAGCGCAACACATCAGAAAAGGGACTGTACCGCGGACAAAAAACCGCCCATGATAAGACTGCTTTTGTGGCGATGGTAGAAATGAGTAACGGGGGTTAATCGGTTTACAGGGTTAGGGGAATAACGGTTGTGTTATGAACTGTGCATGCAAATTAAATTGATATTTCTAATTGTTACTTGTCCAAGTTCATTACCTAAAGCACCATTAAAAGCATTAACTTGGACATTATGTATAAGTGTATGTCCAAGTTCAAATTGTTTAAACAATAAAATACTTATAATTAGGAGAATTAGTATCTGTACCATTATCATTTATAAGATGAAGTTCTTTCATTTTTCCCAAATAACTTTGAGCAGTTTTGTATCCTATATTAAAATGAGGTTTGGCAATGTGCCTGACTTTGTGGTTTGGCTAATTCAGTCGCTTATTGTCACCTACATTATTGTTTATAAGTCTTAATAATTCCAGTGGATTATTTTTTAGTTCCGGTGTTCTGTTAAGTTCAATTAACTGTTCTGTTGTCAGCTTGAAAACTGCAAGTTCTGGAATTCCATTTACAGTTACTTTAAGAATTACTAAAGTATCCATGACAACTGAAGCATTTGGAAAATCTCTGGTTGCATTGATAAAATCTGAAACTGCTCCCATGTTATTTCTGTTCACTTCAGATTGCACTTCGTCAATGAGTGCTAACTCTAATGCTTTTTTGCCCTTATCAAACAATTCTTTTGCTTCTTTGCTTCTGAAAACATTTCTGATTTTGTAAACGACGTTTTCTTTAAACCAAGAGCCCTGTTTGATTTTACCTTCTTCGGATGTTTCGAAGCCGAATAATTCAAATAAAGCTTTAGTCGTTTCAAATAACTTTTCTGCTTTTCCAAAGTCTTCGGTGTCGGCAAAAATGTGTCCGCTAAAACTCAATGCTGAATTTTGCAAAATTTGTTGAAGGTCATTCGGGTCAAATGACACAGACCAACTCCATTTGCCAAATCCACCATGCTGATTAACGGCTCTGCACCATTCATCGAGATACGCTCGTTTTGTTCTATTTTGATCGGTGTCCTGTCCTTTGGTTTCGATAATTAGATTTTCGCCAGATTTCAATTTGATAATGAAGTCGGGAAAATACCTTCTAACAACTCCCTGAAAGTTATAGTAAACCACGAAATTCAGATGGTCATTTTTTACAAATGAATTTACAACTTCTGACTCATTTATAGTTTTTGCTTCCAGATATTCCCATTTGCTATCACAAACAACAAAGTTAATGTGAGATTTATCAAATGCTTCACATGGTTTGCTTGTCCACCACGTTCTTACGTTGGAAGACGACCGAATTGGATTTTCTTTGTCGAATACCGGTGTTAAAGCCTCTGTATTTACTGCTCGTATTTCGTTCCAAATATGCTGAATGACTTTGTTCATGTTAAGCATTATCAAGATTCGTTTCCTTGAGTCGTCTTGATTGAATAATGGATTCCTGATTACGATTTTGCCTGAATAAATAAACTTCTCAATTAGATTAATAAGTTGTATTAGGAAAGTTTCCTTACTCCCTTTCCAATCAGGTTTTTTCTCTGAATTATAGATGCTCGAAGCTATTTTGAATATAATTGTTTGGAGCCTAAGTTTTTCTCCAATTTCTTTTAAATCAATTTCTGAAAGTGCTGCTGGATTGGGTTTCCCGGCAATAATTGCTGCTAATTCGGCCTCCGTAATTGAATCGTATGGGTCAAGTTCAAGGGTTTTTACTTTAGCAATATTTAAAGCCAATTGGGGTTTATAAACATGATCTATTCTAATCACATTCGGAAATGAGATTTCATGTTCAGCTTTGTCTTTTACCGGAGTGATCTGGGTTTTAGGTTTTGGTGGTGGTGGTGGCGGTCCGTCGAAGCCACCTTCATGAGGTAAGAACGTAAATGGTACGCCAAAAATATTTACATATTCAGGTTCAAACAGACCATCTTCAGCAACATCATAAGAAGTTCGACGCAAGCCACGGCCAACAACTTGTTCGCAAAGCAACTGGCTGCTGAAAGCACGTAAACCCATGATATGCGTTACTGTTTTTGCATCCCATCCTTCGCTTAACATACCCACAGAAATAACGTTTTGAATTTGTTCGCCGGGTTCACCTATTTTCCCAACGGTATCTACCGTTTTTCTTAAAAATTCAGCTTGTTGCTTTTTAGTAAGCTTTTTCTCTTTTGGCGCATCCTCCGAATCATCGTCCGTTTCTTTTATTTCTATAATTTCAACTTCTTCGGTTTCTGCCTCTGCTTTTTTCAAAATACTGCTATCAATTTGCAAAGTCTTGTCTGCATTGCACAAATCGCCCAACCCTGCCACCGAAAGCAGAAAACTATCTTTATCAAATGAATACTTGATACGTGCCGAGGTAACTGTTGTATTGGCTACAGTTATCATTACCGGCGGTATTGTGTAACCTGCTTTTTCCCAATCGTCTTTGGTTGCTTGCCAGTCTTTACCAAGCAATAAATAGGCATTTTTTATCAAATCCGGCAAAGGAGTTGATTCGTCAACTTTCTGATTTATATCGTCTTTAACCGTATCATCCATGTAAATATGATAAAGTCGCGAACGTAATTCTTTATCCACGTTGCCATCATCACGTACAACAACCCTTGGCGTTTTTACTAAACCTCCTTCAATGGCATCATTTAATCCAAAATCGGAAACAATCCACGGAAACAACGCTTCTTCACTGGCTTTTTTACCACTTGGGGCAAAAGGTGTTGCAGACAAATCAAAACAGCGCAAAATTCCTCTGGCTCTGTTGATGCGGTCTAAACCACCAACCCAAATTGTACTTTCCTCAATGTCTTCTTTTTTTACTCCTTTAATTTTACTTTCTGCCGCTACTCGCCACGCATGGTGGGCTTCATCGTTGATTACAATCAAGTTGGTCGCATTTGCCAAATCGCCTAAAACTTCCTTCACATAGGCTTCATCGCTTTTTGCACCCCGTTTGTCAACGGTCTTTTTCTTTGAAATCTTTTCTTCTGATTGCCACGCTAACGTGTGCCAGTTCATGATTTTAATTTTCACCTGCCTCAAAGAATCCATTAAACCCGAAGGCACAATATTGAATTCTTCGTAATAATTATCCTTATCAGTCGGGTTTAAAACCGAGAGCCGATTACGAACCGTTAAGCCTGGCGCAACAACCAATACGTTTTTTGAGAATCGAGGGTCTTTTCCATTTGCCACTTTATTCAACACATTCCATGCAATAAGTTGGCACATAACGATGGTTTTGCCCGAACCGGTGGCCATTTTATTGCACCACCGTGTAAAGTCACCACCATCACTTGGAATGTCAATTCCGGTTTTTTCTGCTTCGGGCGCTTCTGTTAACCAAATCAGGGTTTCAATTGCTTCTAATTGACAAAAGAAAAATCTGCGGTCTTTGCGTTCTTCGGGGTCTTGCCAATGTTGCAGAAGTCGTTTTGTAATGCCGGTTACGCCGGGATAACCTTGTTCACGCCATTTTTTTATTCTGGGACGAATGGTGTTTACCAATTCTATTTCGATGAAAGTGCCGGGGTCGTCAAATGATTTTGAACTTTCTGAAGCAACTACGTATCCTGCCGGACGGCGACCTTCCTGCAATACAAATTCACGTGTCTCTCTTATATATTCCCAATACTGCTGCGGCTCAAAATAAGGGGAATTGATAATAAGCTT
>PCUL01000070.1 GCA_002771745.1 Bacteroidetes bacterium CG18_big_fil_WC_8_21_14_2_50_41_14 | reverse complement strand
CCCACAGGCCGGCTATTGGTTGCTAAGACCCGAAGATGTACAATCGGAAAATGTGATTGAAGAATACAATTGGGTTTCGGCGGCTGAATTTGCTGATAGTGTAGGAGCCGATGTCATCAACAGTTCATTGGGTTATATTGATTTTGATAATCCACTTTTTAACCATAGCTACCAGGACATGAACGGCGCCACCAACGTGAGCACCCGTGGTGCAGACCGGGCGGCTGAAAAAGGAATCGTTGTGGTGAATAGTGCAGGAAATTCAGGCAATGATCCTGATTTTCCATATATCGGTGCACCTGCGGACGGGTTTAATGTACTTAGCATCGGCGCTGTTGATCCGGATGGGGTCAGGGCCTCTTTTAGTTCCATTGGGCCAACATACGATGGAAGGCATAAACCCACGATTGCTGCAACAGGTCAAAATACTTTTGTTGCTTATGGGATGAGTGATGCCGGCTTTGGAAATGGAACTTCTTTCTCATCACCTGTCATTGCAGGAATGACGGCATGTTTGGTACAAGCTTATCCCGAAATGACGGTGTTAGAAGTTCATAATGCACTTAAACAAAGCGCAAACCAGGCCCTGAACCCTGACGATTTACTAGGTTGGGGAATACCGGATTATGGAGTGGCTTATGGGCTGCTTTTGGAAATTGCAGGTAATCCCGCAAATGGAAAAACGTTGGTTGAGGCATTTCCAAACCCGTTTAGGGATGAACTCAACCTAAAGCTTAACCTGGATTCTATTGAATTAGTTGTTGTTGAGTTGATGAGTACCTCTGGAAAATTAGTGTATTTAGGGAAATATACCCGCTCAAGGGCTGATCGTATCATCAACCTTGATCGTGTGGTAAACTTGTTGAATTCGGGTGTTTTCTATGTGCGTGTTGTCATTCCCGAAAAAACTCAGGTGATTAAAATCATAAAACAATAAGCAGATTAGTCCTGTTTAACACGGTGGTTATTAACAAAAGTCACGTTTTTTTCAACAATGAAAGCAGATACAATAGGTCGGAAAGGATTATTGTTAACTTTGAACCATTATTTCGGGGTAAGTAACTAATTAATCAATTTACTTCATCAGGATGGGAGAACCAGAGAATCAGGAAAGAGGTGCCGATTATTATTCAAAGTCGGTAAGGGCAGGAAAGCGAACGTATTTTTTTGATGTGAAGGCAACAAGGGCAAAGGAGTTGTTTGTTACTATTACTGAAAGCAAGCGGCGCTTTAATGAAGCGGATGGCCGTTTTACTTACGAAAAGCATAAAATCTTTTTATATGGAGAAGATTTTGAAAAGTTCCGTGAGGGACTGGATGCAGCCATTAATTTTGTAGAAAATGACCAGGATACCATCAGAGAGGATACTTCATCAGAAGCCATCAAAACTTCTGCTTTAGATGTTTCTTTTGAAGATTTGGGGGGCGAAGATGAAAACTAATATTCGTTGAATTTGTTTTCACTGAATTTACCCGCTTTCGGCTTTTGAATTGTTAGTTAATCCATTAATACTCTTGAGGTTAATATATTGTATTCAATGCCTGTTCAATGGTTCGTCCCTGATCAATACATGTTAATAAGTTCGCCTTATCCTTCTCGTCGGCTCAATCCAATATTGTATTTTTGCCACTTGGGGATGGGTTAATAACTGAACAAATACCATGGGAAAAACGATTGCTGTAACGAATCAAAAAGGAGGAGTTGGAAAAACAACAACTTCCATAAATCTTGCTGCCAGTCTGGCGGTTTTAGAATATCATACACTCATTGTTGATGCAGATCCACAGGCAAATGCGACTTCGGGTATTGGGTTCGATCCCAAACTAATACAGGCGAGTATATATGAATGCATTGTTGATAACCTGGATGTTACCCAGGTAATTTTGCCCACAAAAACACCTCATCTCGATTTATTACCTGCCCACATCGATTTGGTGGGTGCCGAGATTGAACTCATCAACCTGCCAAATCGGGAGATGATGATGAAACAAGTACTTGAAAAAGTGAAGGATAAATATGATTTCATTATCATCGATTGTTCACCATCACTGGGTTTAATCACCGTGAATGCTTTGTCAGCTGCTGACTCGGTCATCATCCCGGTGCAGTGTGAGTATTTCGCGCTTGAGGGTCTTGGTAAATTGTTGAATACAATAAAGATAGTACAGAGCCGTTTAAACCAGCGACTTGATATTGAAGGGATTTTGCTTACCATGTTCGATGGCAGACTTCGCTTGTCGAAACAAGTAGTCGAAGAGGTGAAAACACATTTCCAGAAAATGGTATTTGATACCATTATTACCCGGAATACCAAACTTGGCGAAGCTCCCAGTTTTGGCGATTCTATCATCATGTACGATGTGCAGAGTTCAGGAGCAATCAATTATTTGAACCTGGCTCGAGAGATACTGCAAAAAAACAACATGACCTCCATGAATAACGAGGATAAAATAATAGATTAATGCCATGAGCGAATTAAAGGGTAAGCGAAAAGCGTTGGGAAGGGGATTGGACTCCATTTTACAAAGTCCTGATACTGACATCACCTCGGAAGATATTTCCGGGAATTATGTAGCAGGTGCCATCGCCGAACTCGAAATTTCAAAAATCGAAACCAATCCGTTTCAGCCCCGGACCGATTTTGATGGAATGTTATTGCGTGAGCTTGCCGATTCTATTTTGTCGCAGGGAGTTATCCAGCCCATCACCGTGAGGAAAATGGGATATGACAAGTATCAACTCATTGCCGGCGAACGCAGGCTGCGTGCATCTCAATTGGCCGGTATTGAGCGTATTCCTGCGTTTATCAGGGTAGCCAACGATGAGCAAATGCTTGAACTGGCTCTCATCGAAAACATTCACCGTCAGGAATTGAATGCCATAGAGGTGGCTATCAGCTACCAACGGTTGATTGAAGAATGTAATCTTACCCAGGAAAAACTCAGCGAACGCATAGGTAAAAACCGTTCCTCCATTGCCAATGCCTTGCGTTTGCTAAAACTGCCCCCATCTGTACAAGTTGCTTTGCGCGATGGATTTATCACATCCGGCCATGCACGTGCCCTGATTACCGTTGAAGATGGTGAACTGCAAGAGAGTATGTTGCACATGATTATTAACCGTGGCCTCAATGTGCGGCAGGTAGAAGAAATGGTGAGAACATTGGCGAAAGGTGCCGAAGCTGCAAAAAAGACCGTTAAAAAGCCGGACCCCATCCCTGAGAAATTTAAAGAAACAACCTCCGTGTTAAGTCAGAAACTGGGGACGAAAGTTAGCTTGAAGCGCAATAATAAAGGACAAGGATCCATCGTTATCAGTTTCAAAAATGATAATGAACTCGAATCCATTATCAATGTGTTCAGGGAACAACAATAAATTGATAAAGAATCACAAAAATATCGGTCATCTCATCCTGATTTTCCTCTTTTTCACGGGAATTTCCTCTATACAAGCACAAAACACGGAGGTTGAAAAACCCGGGGAAACGAGTGCATTGAGACCACATTCACCCAAAAAAGCTACCTTATATGCTTTAGTTCCGGGCGCCGGGCAGATTTACAATAAAAAATACTGGAAACTACCCATCGTTTATGCAGGATTTGGAGTTACGGGATATTTTGCCATAGCCAACGGGTCGGAATACAAGAAATACCGGGAAGCCTATACTTGTTCAGCTACTGCAGCCGCGCTGGGTACAGAATGCGATAACCCATTGGCTGAGAAATATAAAACAGAGGATTTGAAATCAATCCGTGATTTCTATCGGAGAAACATGGAATTGTCATACATTGTCATGGGAGCCTGGTACATACTTCAAATGTTGGATGCCACTGTTGATGCCCACCTTTACTATTGGGAAGTGGATGAAAACCTGTCTGTTCGCGTAGATCCGATGATTCAAGCACTCCATTTTAATTCGGGCTCTTTCTCTGAGCCAGGTCTGGTAACATCAAATGGATTGAGGATCACAGTTAGTTTTTGACCTTAAAAATAATGTATCATGAACATCATTCTCTCAGGCTATGGCCGTATGGGGCATGAAGTGGAAAAAGTCGCTCAACTCAGAGGACATCATATCGTGGCTCGTTTAGATAAGAAATCAGACTGGAACAATCTGGAATTAAATAATCTGAAGAAACCTGTTGTGATTGATTTTAGTTTGCCGGATGCTGTTCGTGAAGTGTATAGCTATTGCTTTATCCATCAGCTCCCGGTAATTTCAGGAACGACCGGCTGGCTTGAAAAATGGGATGAAGTTGTCGGAGAATGTGCATCGAACGGGGGTGCTTTTTTTTATGCATCCAACTTTTCGGTGGGCGTAAATATTCTGTTTTATCTCAATGAGCAATTGGCACTAATCATGTCGAAAGTGTCGGGATATACGCCAAAAATGAAGGAAATCCATCACATACATAAACTTGATGCCCCAAGCGGAACGGCCATTACGCTGGCTAACCAGGTAATTTCCCGGTTTGGTAATTTAAAATCCTGGACTTTGGAACAGCCCGGTGAAAACGAAACATTATCCATTGAAAGCATCAGAGAAGGGGAGGTTCCCGGAACCCACGAAGTTACCTATGAATCGCAAGAGGACATCATTTCCTTGGTTCATGAGGCTAAGAACCGGCAGGGGTTTGCGTTGGGTGCTGTGCTCGCTGCCGAATTTCTGACCGGAAAATCAGGGGTTTATTCTATGAAGGATTTAATGCAGGATTTGATTTGATGAAGAGATAGGGTCATCTCAGACAGTTTCTCTTTTTATAATTTCTTTACCACCAACTGCGCATTCAGATATCCCACCACCACAATCCTGACCCCTTTGTCGATTAACCCTGAGCGGGCGGTTGCATCATACAATTCGTTATCAATCATTATTTTACCTGCTGGACGAAGCATGGTGTAGGCTATTCCTTCCTGCCCGATCCGGGCAGTATAATCAGGTGAGGCTGAGGTGTACCCTTCATCCACGTTTTGTGTTTTCGTTAATGCCAGATGACCGAAAGCCCTGCTCGTAAATAATTTTTTACTTAGCATGATACTTGCCGTGATGGCCAGAAAGAAGGCAATGACGACGATGGATAAGGCTTTGGTGATCTGTGAGATATTGGCTTCAATATTGATGGGGTTAATGTTCCCAACCATGCTCAGGGTAAGCCCGATAATCATAAGCACCAGACCTAAAACGCCAATTACGCCAAACCCGGGTATGGCAAATATTTCCACCGCTATTAGGGCCACACCAACGATAAAAACGATAATTTCCCAATGATTGGCCAAACCCTCCAGATACAAGGGGGCAAAATATAACATGGCCGCAACGAAAGCTGCTGCCAGCGGAAAACCAATGCCGGGTGTTTGTAGCTCGAAGTATATTCCACCAATAATCAGCATAATCAATATGCCGCTTACAAATGGATTGATCAACCAGCCAATCATATTGTCGGTAGCTGAAATTTCATGTGGCACCACCTTATAATGTTGTATTCCTGCATGTTGAAGTAATTCGTTTATGTTTTCAACTTTTGCTTCACAAAACCCATGTTGAATCGCTTCGCTCACGGTGAAAGTCAGCACCTGGCCGGAATCGCTAATCCCCGGCACGTAAACTTTTGGATCCACCATGGCCTGGGCTATTTTCGGATCACGGTTCTTGGCTTCTGCCGTGGCACGCATCATCGAGCGCATATAACTCTGATATTTGTCGGGCATCTGTTCGCCACTCTGGTTAACTACGGTGGCGGCACCGATACTCGATCCGGGCGCCATATAAATGCTGTCGCAAGCGATGGAAATAAGTGCACCGGCAGAGGCCGCATTTTTGTCGATGAAGATATAAACAGGGATGCTGCTATTCAGGATTTTGGTCCGAATGGAATCCGCATCATCCAATGTTCCTCCATAGGTATTCATATGGATTATAATCAGATCCGCTTTTAGTTCAGTAGCCTTTTCGATGGCGTTTTTTGTTGTTCTCCAAACCGGTGGGGCAATCATTTCCTTCATGTCGAATGTATATACCATAACAGAAGTACTGTCGGTGTTGGCGTGCATTTCCTGATGAACACCGAGGATGGAAGAAATTAACAAGATGGTTATGAAAATTAGTTTTTTCATGGTCAGGATTTTTCTGGACGTTTTTTATGAATGCTTTTATATCGCTTACGCAAAACTTGTCGATGCCAGTATTTTCCCCAGCCAATATTGGTCCATAACCTTTCATGAAGATAATATAAGATCAGTTTGGCGATTATATCGATGGCTGTGATCATTGATACTGCGCCAAGCACATCTTTAAAGGCACTTTGCGTAGCTTGCGTAAATACCGTAAAACTGATGATAAACGTTGCGCCCGACGCTATAAACCGCCAACTAATGGCTTTGAAGAGACTTCTATATGGACTATCTTTTTCAAGTTCTTCAGGAACAAGCTTCTTTTGGGTCATAACACTTACTTTTATGCAATAATACTAAAATATTGTGAAGAGTTATCAGGTTTTATTTTTAAAATGCTCCTGAAGTTTGCAGGTGAATTCACTGTGGATTAATATGTTGGATGCGATCAACTGTTGACCGAAAATATATTGATTGCCCTTTTTAAAGTCGGTCACCATTCCACCAGCTTCCTGCACAATCAAGGCCCCGGCCGCCACATCCCACGATTGCAGTCCATATTCGTAAAAGAGCTCAAACCGGCCACACGCCACATAGGCCAAATCAACTGCTGCTGAGCCCAGTCGACGCACCCCTCGCGAAGTTTGCATCAGATCTTTAAAAAGAGATAAGTAGGGATCGAGTAACGAATAATCATAATAAGGAAATCCGGTGGCAACCAGTGAATTGTCGAGTTTGTCGGTGCCCGAAACATGAATTGGCTTTCCATTTAAAAAAGCCCCGCCACCTTTCCAGGCATAAAAACACTCTTTCAGATTTATTTCGTAAACCACGCCTATTAACAATTCGTCCTTTTTCATCAAGGCAATCGAAATGGAAAACAATGGAATACCATGAACGAAATTGGTGGTGCCATCCAGTGGGTCCACAATCCAGTTGTACTCATCACCCCGTGGAAGGTTGCTTTGCTCTTCAGCAATAAACCCTGCGTCTTTAACCAGAGGTACAAGTGCAGTGATGATCTGTTTCTCAGATTCTTTATCCACGAAAGTGACCAGATTGTGAACGCCTTTTTCAATGACATCCTGATTGGAAAGGTTCTCGACCTGGCTTTTGATAAAATGCCCCGTTTCGATGCATATTTTATTGACTTCTAGTGTAATATGTTCAAGGTTCATATAGTCGGTTTTGGCTTTTGTGCTAACAAATAAATTAAAAATCCAAGCCCCAGACCAAAAATCAATGTAGCAATTACTTCAGCCTGAGTTGCTTTAATTCCCAAGAAATCCAGTACATTGTTCACTCTGATTTGCTCGATCAGAAATCGTTCAATACCATTCAGCATGAGGTAAATGGCAAAGAGCATCCCTGCTGTTTTAAATCTTTTCCTAATCGACCATAAGATCAGAAAAATGAGCAGCGACATGGTGGTTTCGTAAAGGGGAGTAGGAAAAACTGGTTGAGCCAGCTGAAAACAATGCGCTCCCGTACAACCTTCTATTCTGATGCCTTCGTTGAGGATGTTGTGTGGATAACGATAAGCCCACACCCAGTCGGGTAAAAAAGATAACCACTGCGGCATGGGATCCAGATTAACAATTCCCCAATCGCCATCTCCGGCCACCTGACAGCCTATACGGCCAATTCCATAGGCCAATATCAACGAAGGTGCAATGCTGTCGGCCATGCGCTTCCATGGAATACCATGGTTTTCACCATAATAGCCTACTCCGAAGGTGGCAACAATCAAACCGCCATAGAAAGTAAGTCCGCTGAAGCTAAACAGGCTTCCCAGGGGATCTGCTACAAAATCGTTCCAATTTTCGAATTGATGAAATATTTTGGCGCCAATAATTCCAAAAATGACGGCAATAAAAACGATGGACCAGGTTTGTTCATTGGCGCGAACTTCCACTTCTTTAACTAGTGGAGGGTCTAGCGCTTTTTGTTTTTTTAAATAATATTGGATAAAGGTCATGGCCGAGGCAAGTATCAATCCGCCAATCCAGTTTCCGGTTGAAGAAAACACAAAGGCTTGTGGATTATTGACAAATTCCTGATAATGAATGACTAATCCGGTTAATTTGAAACCAACCAACAGGCTGATAACAAAGATGCTGACCATCTCGACAAACCCTGCCTTCTGACCTGTCAGCGTTTTGCGTTTGGTTGACCAGACATGCCCTGCTTTCTCCTGCCGGATTAACTCCTTGTTTAATAAGTAACCCCCGCAAACAAAAGCCAAGGCAAGAAAAAAGCCATAACTCTGTATAGGGAGATTTAGGTGGGTGCCGAAAACATCATTAATAAAATCACTAACCCGTGGATACATATCTGGTCAATTTTTTGAAAAACAAAAGTAGCATTAAACTCCTTTGAAATAGGGCGGGAAGAAAAATTGAATTAAATCGGGTGTTCGATCATCTCATGTAAGTAATCAATACCTGGAAAATAAGGAATAAATCTGATCGACTTGCAGTCGGATAAATCCGGCTGCAATGGATGTCCAAGAAAT
>PCUL01000049.1 GCA_002771745.1 Bacteroidetes bacterium CG18_big_fil_WC_8_21_14_2_50_41_14 | reverse complement strand
CCAGGCGGCGAATGTTATACTCAGAAGATGCCAACGCGTGTTTTACACCTGTATTTACCAATACCAGCAGGTAATCGGTCATGTCGAACGGAAAAAGTTCATATTCCAGACTACGGCAATCGAGTTTGATGACCTGGTTGGCTTTCCCATGTAAAGAGGCAAACTGATCCATGATGCCACATTGCACACCAGCGTATTCATGTTCGCCTTTTTGGGCAAATTGAGCCAGTTGTAACCTGTTGTAATCAAAGTGTTGCATATGGTTGATGGCAAAGGCCATCCCACATTCGATGGCGGCACTTGACGACATGCCGGCGCCCAGAGGTACATCACCACCAAAAACACAATCGAAACCTGCAACGGATTTCCCGTCTTTTATAAATTGAGCGATTACTCCCAACAAAAAATTAGCCCAATGAACTGAGCAGATTTCGATTTGATCAACAGCGGTTTCGAAGCTCTCATCCAGATCGATGGCAAAAAAACGGAATTGATGCACTTGGTTGGGTGAAACGGCAAAATAAATGGCCTTGTTAACTGCCGCAGGTAACACGAATCCATTGTTATAATCAGTATGTTCGCCAATCAGGTTAACCCTTCCGGGAGATTTAACCATTAAAGGCTCCGTACCAAATTTTTGAATGAATGTATTCTTTATATTCTGAATCATATACTTTGTATCACTATCGTTTTATAATTGGATTTTCCTTCCCAATCTCAATTACAATTGAATCACTTTTTTTTGGTTTCAGCCCGATCATCAAGCCTAAAAGCAAGATGAATTGAAAATATCTTTTTCTTACTTTAATTGACTGATTTAAATATCTTTTTCCGGCTGATTACCATACCTTTTTTATTCAATAACTGAATAATAAACATGCCTTGCTGCCAGAATGTGGCATCAATCAACCTTGTAGAAGCATCATAAGTTCGGGTTATTATTCCATCCAGGGTTAAAATTTGAATTGAGATGACATCATCATTTTTAATATCCAGGTTTAACTGATCGTTGAAAGGGTTTGGATACGCAGAAAAGGAAACTTGAGCTTCAGCGGTTTCTACTGATAAGGGAATACTTTCGCAACTGCTCCAAAAGTATGCAAAGGTTTCAGTGTCGTTTTCGATAACGTATTTCCGGTGTGTTCCCCACATGGACGCACACTCCACAGGTACCTGTTCATGATATAATTCCATATTCCAATCGGCTTTAACAGTAAAAATGTAAGCTCCTTCAGAACCTTTTTGCATGGTAGTGGAATACTTATAAATGCTATTACCAATGAGTTCCATGGTCATAAACTGCCAAGCTGTACCTGTAAAATTTCCTGTTACAAACACACCTTCCACTATTTCAACATCGGTCATGTCCACATAAAAAGAAACTTCCGATGTGGTTGAAGGAGCCTGAGAGTAATCGTAACTCAGATAATCAATCCCTTCAATGAGTTCATTTGAGAAATCAAAAAAGGTGGCATTATCATAATGCGAGCCTTGTCCCCATTGTGTTGTGCACGTAGTAGTAACCCAGGCAGGCTCCCAATAAATAACACCCATTCCACCATTGGAGATAACAGCGTAAGTTAAGTTGATCAGAAAATTTTTCTGGCTTTTAATGGTGGGTGGGTTTGAATAGCCGGGCAAAATAGAGGCTTCACCCAGAATATTGTCGGCATCTCCATTGTTTTCCAGTGTCCAGGGATAGCCCGTTTCGACAATCCAGACAGGTTTATTGAACTGAGATTTCAGGTTATTGATTTCCTGTCCAACCCCTGATACATCAATATCATGGTATTCAGGATAATAAGAAAGGCCGACAATATCGAAATTCGCGAAATCATGGGTAGCAGCGGTAGTAAACCACCAGGTGGCTACCGAAGGATCGGCAATGTGAATAACGGTTTGGATGGTGGAATCCACATCCTTGGCGGCTTGTATCCCGGCATTGAAGAGTTGAATGTTCCGGGGCCAGTTAAGGGGGTAAAGCAATTCTCCCGCTTCCACCATGATATTGCCATTGGTTTCGTTGCCGATTTGCACAAACTCAGGCAAAATGTTTACGGCTTTTAAATCGGAAAGCACCTTAAAAGTGTAACTGTAAACTGAATCGGCAAGTAGGTTTATATCGGTAATCCCGCTCCATGCCCGGGGCCTGGTTTGTTTTCCCGGATCGGCCCAGGTATCGGAATAGTGAAAATCGAGCAACACCTTCATGCCGGCGGCTTTTGCCCGGGAGATACTATTTGTTACGTCTGAAAATCCGCTATAGCCTGAATCGGGTGTGTGCCACAACCGAATACGGATCACCTGTGCCTGGTGTTCACTAAAAATGGAATACACCTCCTGAGCGGTTCCGTTTTCGTAGTAAACTGCGTTGCAGTCTTCCATTTGATTTACATACGAAAGGTCGACACCAAGTGTATAATTCTGAGCAAATAATCCCTGTGCCCGGAGTATAATTGCCAACACAATAATAACTTTCTTCATACCTTACATATTGATGATCCTAATTGCCACATTCATCTCACTCTCAGGTTTAAATGTATAATAAAAGGCTCCCTTTTTCGATTCGCCGGTATCCTTTTTATTGAGGCGCACCATGGCATCCATGGAAAGGATTTTTTTGCGAAAATTGCCCGGGTCGAATTCCTGCGAAAAGATGGAGTTATAAAGCTGTCGCAGCTGCGTCAGGGTAAATTCATCCGGAAGTAAATCGCGGCCAACCAGGTCGTAGCTGGCCTTTTTGCGCAGTTTTGCCAGCGATTCATCCACCATTTGGCCATGATCGAAAATCAGGTCTGGCAAATTGGAAACAGGCCACCATTTGGCGTCATACAGGTTTACGAGTTCCTTGTTATGACTTTTAATGTCGATCAATGCATAAAAAGCGATGCTTACCACACGTCCGCCGGGATCGCGGTCTGGTGCGGAAAACACACTGACTTCCTCCTGAAAAATGCGGCTAAGGCCTGTAATTTTCAGTAAAACCCGTTCAGCCGCTTGTTCCACGGTTTCCAGGGTATCTACCCAACCACCTATTAACGACCAATTTCCTTTTCCGGGTTCCAGTTGACGTTTGAAAAGCAACAGTTTCAACTCACCACTTTCATATCCAAATATAACGCAATCCACCGCAAGCAAATGCTTTTCCTGTGAACCATATTCTTGTTGGCTAACCATATCAAATAATTTGCGATAAAAGTATATAATACTTTTAAATAACACAAGTGAAATTTAACAATCTTGCGAATTCATAGTAATGAGAACAGTTTGATAGCCTGTGATAAATGAAAGCACATCTGCTTTTCATGCCTCCGCAACGAGGAAGTTTTTATCCCTCTAAAGCGAAGTTTCATGCTATCATGTCGCCATAAATCAAAATATCAATATTTATTCGTCCGGACAGTATCATTCATTTCTGGCTGGTGGGCAGGCGTGTTCCATCTGGCTCCTTAAATTTTTAATCCCCAATGTAAAACCAATAAAATAAATCCCTAGATTTACCCCACAAAACACCCGATGATCCAATTACAATAAAGTAGAAAGAAACCGATTTAACTCATTATAAACGATTGAAAATGGGTGGGTTATTATGTATAAAGAGGTTAAAGAAAAGGAGTAATAGATAAATAACGGATAGAGTTGGGTTTATATGCTCGTTAGCCGCAAGTGTAAGTCACGACAAAACAATAGATTCAGGTCAGCTTTAAATAGTTCTTTGAAATAAAAAAAAACATTACTATATGAATTTGTCCAGATAATTATTTGTAATTTGCTAGAGAGCTTTTAGAAAATTATAAATACTACTGTCAGGCTTTTACAAACCTGATAGACAAATTATTAAATAAGCATGAGAAACACTTTGACATAAAATACTGGAACCTAACTCAATATAGGATTATTTTTTCTCAATTTAATTAATGTTTAACTTAAAATTCAAAAAGTTATGAAAAATTTTTTTATTTTGACCTTACTGGTCATGTTTACTTTCTCCCTTTTTGCAAAAAAGGTTGAGATTGAAGTCGCTAAAACTATTGCAAAAACCCATTATGTTTTGCAGTATGAGCAAATTGTGGGTACTACCACTGAAACTCCTACTGTTTTAGAAACTTATTTTCTTGAAAAAGAGAATGAAACTTTAATTTACATTTTCAATTTTAAAAATGGATTCGCAATTGTTTCGGCCGATGATGCCGTTGTTCCAATCTTAGGATTTTCTTTAAACGGAAAATATCTGGAAGATAATCAACCTCCTGCATTTATCGACTTAATTGAACACTACAAGAATCAGATTAACTATGCTATTAAAAATCAAATTAAAGGTTCTGATGAAACACTTTCATTATGGTCATTTTACACAAACTCTGACAACAATAGAGACAGTAATTGCGAAATATGGCCCAAATTCTTTATTGTTAACCCTTTACTTACTACAACATGGAATCAGAATTGTTATTATAATGATAAATGTCCATATGACGTAAAGGCCCCATCTTATCCTGTAAATTATTGCAACCATGTTCCAAATGGATGTGTAGCTTAAGCAATGGCGCAAGTAATGAAATATTGGGATTATCCTACAAACGGTACTGGTTCGCACGGATACTATGATGGAGCAGGCATTCCAGATGCATATGGTTATCAATCTGCTAATTTTGGCACTACTACTTACGATTGGGATGCAATGCCTAATGTACTAACCGGCAGTGGTTTGCAAACTGATGCCAAATCATCATCTAATTCAATTGATGCAGTTTCTACCTTAATATATCATTGTGGCGTATCAGTAGATATGGATTATGGATATAATGGTTCTGGCATTTCCTCGAACGAGATTTATAAAGTTTCAAATTCCTTAGAAGGCTATTTTAATTACTCATCTTCATCACAATATGTTGTGAAAAATAATTATTCAAACCCTGATTGGGATGATTTATTGCGAAATAATTTAACATACAATAAGCCAATTTTTTACGTAGGAACAGGTACAGGAGGTCATGCTTTTGTTTTGGATGGTTATACTCAAATGCAAACTGAATGCTGTACTTATTATGCTGTATTTCATGTGAATTGGGGATGGGGTGGAAGTCAAAATGGATACTATTATCTCTCAGACCTGACACCAAGGAATTTCAATTTCAACTATAATCAGGCTGCTGTTGCGGATATTACACCTCCAAACCTCACTTACGCCCCTCCTTCTCAACCAAATTATATTTCCGAGCCTGCTTGTTCTCCTCATTGTAGAGAAATTGAAGTTGATTATTTTGTTCCAACTGTTAATAATGCAACTTCTTATGAATGGGATATTACAGGTATTTATGCTGCAGGTGTATATTGGAATGGTCGATATGCATCAGTTTGGAGCCATCACTACGGCACTGCAACCCTTTGGTGCAGGGCTCTAAATCATGGTGTTCCTGGTCCATGGCAAACAAAGACAATATATATAGAAAATTGTGGCAAAGACTCAAACCCCTTGGTAAATGAAAGTAAAATAAATAAGACAGGTGAATCTTTGGCTAATATTAAAAGTGATGAGTTGCATAATGAGGTAAAAATCTATCCTAACCCCGCAAGTAACATCATCAATATTTCTGTACCAACTTCAGTTAACTATTCAGTAGTTGAATTAATTGATGATCAAGGTGCAGCTGTTAAATCGATTAAAAGTACTAATCGTACCATTGTTATCAACACCAATGATGTCTCCCCCGGTTTGTATATTATAAAAATCTCCTTAAGCAATAGCATTCTTTTAGAAAAGATAATTATTTCTAAATAACTTTTTCTGGTTTCAGGCAGGAACATGTTCCTGCCTGAAACCAGTTTAACAAAATGTATTATTATGAAAAATATATATTTAATAATTGCCTTAATCATCTTATCTTCAAATTTTCTGATAATAATTTTATAGGTGGTGGATATAGTGGGAATTATAGTATTAACTATTTTACTATGCCTCTAATTACAAATTTTGAAATCGGGAAAAGAGTAAAATATTACGGATACACAGGGGTTTATATAGGATTTCTTGTAAAAGCAGAAAATTATACCTCATTTATATCTACTGCATCTTCTGATTTGATAATATATGATTTAAGTTATGACCCAACAGAATTATTCAATAAACAAGAATTTGGTGGTTTAGTAGGCGTAGGCATTAAAATACCATTATGTGAAAAAGTTGAATTGATTATTGATTCTCGTTATAATTTTGGATTAACTAAAGCCGCAAAAAATACGGACTTTGTCTATGATCCAAATCAATGGACAAAAGACAATCCTGATAATTTCCAAAATGTTTGCAATCGGTCTTTTTCTATTAGCTTTGGAATCCTCTATAAATTGAACAAAAAAATATCACATACTGAACCAAATAATAAATAGTAAAAAATAATATTCAGTTCTGTTTAAACCCAATTAACAACACCAGCGGCTAACACGCGGTCATAAAACATTGGGGACTTGGTAGTTATCCGAGATTTTGTTCTCGCATCAAAGTTCGTTGTACCTTGGTAGTGAAGTAGCTCCGAAATCCCCAACGATTTCATACCGCCACCGTGATATCTGAAAATAAATCACAGACGGTAACAAAGAAGAACTAAGCTAAAAAACAACAATATTTTCAATACTTTTTCATTTTTTATCTTATAGGGTAAATGATGGATACACCGCTCCAACTTGTGCCACCCGTACCGGAGTTATTGTGCCACAAAATGGAACTGATATAATTTCTACCGTATGAGCTTTAAAACTAAGAAAAGCTTATGGCCGCAAAAAAGGTAGATGTTATGGAATTAAAACAACTGTTACAGTTAAAAATGAAGGGCGAGAGCAATCGTTCCTGTGAGAAGAAGATGGGTATCCATCGCAACACCATTAATCATTACGTACGGCTATTCAAGGCTTGTTGTGGGATTGGTTATGAATTGTTATTGGATTACGACGACAAATCCCTTATGGAGATGTTCCCAGTCCGTGAAGCGCTTAATACAGGGCGCTACAGCATTCTGTCGCATTTTTAAGGAGAGCTAAAAAAGACCGGCTGTACGCGTGAAGTGCTTTGGCGCGAATACATCCAAAATCACCCCGATGGTTTGTAACCGGAAATAGAATTCGTTTCGACAACTGTTTTTTTTTGATATCCGTTTTTAATTTTATGCATTACATTTTTAATAAAGTGCATATTTCAAAATATATAAAAGGATTAGAAAATGGAGAAAAGGTACCCCTATCCATTATTACTATTGGGAATCCTCTTGATGTTTTAAGACTATTAGAACGAACTCAAACTATAACGGGAACAACTGACCAACATCTTACAGAATACCTTTTACTGCATAAAACTTTGAAAAAAAGATTGCGAAAATATGGCGTGATTACAACGATTGTATTTGTTTTAACATTTCTTCTAATTACATGAAGCTTATTTAAACAAATCCCAAATACAAAATCACCGAAATATTATTACCTTTGACATAAACATTAACTGTCATGGACCTACAGACACGAAAACTAAATCTAATTGAATACTTGATAAGACTTCAAGACGAAAAATTATTCAAGAGAATCGAAGACTCGATCAGCAATGCTTTACAGGCTAATAATCGATCTTTAGAACAATTTACTCAACACGAACTGACAGAAAGAGCTCTGAAATCAAACGAAGATTACATCGCTGGAAAATTTATGGATCAAGAACAATTAGAAAAAGAATCAAGCAATTGGTAATCTTATGAAAATTATTTGGTCAGGCTTTGCGATTGAAATGTTAAAGGAAATCTTTATCTATCATAAGGAAGTTGCTGGAAATAGAATAGCAAAAAGAATTAGAACTAAGATCTTCAGTACAACAAAACAGCTTAGGCAACATCCGAATTCTGGACAAATTGAACCTACTCTTGAAATTTTAAAGGAAGGACATAGATATTTAGTTATAGGGAATTACAAAGTTGTTTACAAAGAAGTAAGTGAAGGCATTTTAATAACTGACATTTTCGACACGAGACAAGATCCAATTAAAATAAATAATCCTGAAAGAAAGCCCAGCCGCTAACAAAGAAGCTTGTTTGAAAAATGGTTCGAGTAAATTGGACATTTTAAGCGAAAGGCGATTCAAAAAGCATTGCTGAATAGCAAGAACTTACGTCTTCCGCTTTTTCTTCTTTGCTGCCGGAAAAAGAATGTTGTTCAATATTAACCGATAGCCGGGTGAGTTAGGATGCAGACCGAGTTCTGTTGGCGGATCACCAATTTTGTGCTGGTAGTCTTCGGGATCATGGCCTCCATAAAAAGTCCAAAACCCTTTGCCATATTCACCGTGTATGTACCGTGCTTCGTTGGCTGCTTTGTTTTCACCCATAATCACCACATTGGGTTTGATCAGATCCTCCGCAAAAGCGGTGGTTTGTCCCATAAATCCCTTGATGAGCTGTTCGTGGTTTTGGCACAGCATGGTAGGAATATGGTCCCATTTGGCCGAAAATTCAAACAACAAAAAATAATCGTTCGCCTCGTTAATAGCCCGTGAACGCACATTGGTTACATCGATATTTGATATTTCGTACTCAACAGGGTTGGTTACAATTTTGAAATCAGTAAATACCATACATTTTGAATAGTCCAGTTTTTTCTGGGCTTCCGGATCCATGGGGTCGCCATCGAACATCACATCACAAATATCCACCTGATCGGCGGCCAATGCAACATCGTAACTGTCAGTTGCCGAACACATAGCAAACAAATAACCGCCTCCCAATACAAATTCATTGATTTTTTTTGCAACCGCCAGTTTTAAATCAGAGACCTTTGAAAAACCCAACTTAGCGGCCATCTCTTCCGAAATTTTTACATCTTCTTTGTACCATGGATATTGTCGGTAATGCGCCCAAAACTTTCCGTACTGTCCCGTAAAATC
>PCUL01000373.1:2215-2504 GCA_002771745.1 Bacteroidetes bacterium CG18_big_fil_WC_8_21_14_2_50_41_14 | reverse complement strand
TCCTGACCAGCTACAACAGGATCTCGACCGGGTAAATGCAATGGGTATTCCTGTGGATATCTATTTCGAACAAGGGCCACAGGTACTTGGCCTATAGTCTACTGTCCGATTGCCGGGGAATTGTGCGCGTTTACGGACAGTGTTCGTAATTGCACCAATTCCTCATTTTTTCAATACTAAGGCCATCAATTATTTATAATTGTTGGTATAATTTCTGATAACTCAATGTTTTATCCAATAAACCACAAATAATGAAAAAAGGTATTCTTATGTTAATGACCCTGGTGGT
>PCUL01000373.1:271-2174 GCA_002771745.1 Bacteroidetes bacterium CG18_big_fil_WC_8_21_14_2_50_41_14 | reverse complement strand
TGGTGGTATTTGCCGGGGTTAAAGTAAAAGCCGATGAAGGCATGTGGCTGCCCATGTTTATTGAGCGGCTAAATTATGTTGATATGCAGAAAATGGGACTTCAACTGACTCCCGAAGAAATTTATAGTGTAAATCAAAGCAGTTTAAAAGATGCCATTATTGGCCTCTCGGAAGGCGCCACACCACAGGGGTACTTTTGTACTGGTGAACTGGTTAGCCAACAAGGATTGATGTTTACCAACCACCATTGTGGTTACGATGTCATCCAAAAACACAGTTCACTTGAGCACGATTATCTGGCCGATGGTTTTTGGGCCATGAGTATGGACGAAGAACTTCCCAACGAAGGATTGTCGGCTTCGATTTTATACCGCATGGCCGATGTTACGGATAGCATTGTTCCTTTTTTAAGCGACACTTTGTCGGCCTCGGAACGCACAACTGCCATTCGTGAAATTACAGGCCGTTTGAAGAAACAAGCCTCCGAAGACGACAAATACAATGTGGTGGTAAAGAGCTTCTTTAGTGGAAACGAATACTATATGTTCGTTTATATGGTCTACCGTGATGTTCGCCTCGTTGGAGCTCCTCCTTCATCCATCGGAAAATTTGGTGGCGACACCGATAACTGGATGTGGCCCCGTCATACCGGCGACTTTTCGATTTTCCGTGTGTATAGTGCACCCGATGGATCTCCGGCTGATTATTCAGAAGACAATGTGCCCTTGATTCCAAAACACTCTTTGCCCATTTCGCTCGATCCCGTTAAGGAAAACGAATTTAGCATGATTTGGGGTTATCCCGGATCAACCGACCGCTATCTGACTTCTTCAGGAGTTGAATTCAATATGGAATATTACTATCCTCCTTTGATTGAGGTGTTTGGTGAGAAATTGGCCGTTTGGAAAGAACACATGGATGCCGACCAAGAGGTGAAAATACAATATGCTTCCAATTATGCTATGATTGCCAACAGCTGGAAATATTTTATCGGCCAAAAGCTGGGCATCAAGAAACTGGATGTGTTTGGTGAAAAGAAGGCACAGGAAGACGCATTTTTGGCTTGGGTTGGCAAAGATGCCAGACGCGTTGAAAAGTATGGCGATGTGCTGAATGTGATTGATGCCGACTACAAAAAGAAATCCTCAGGAATAAAACCATTGATTATTGCCAGTACAACCGGAGTTGGTGGGGCTGAGCTCATCAGCATAGCTCAGGGATTTTCAGGTCTGGAAGGTTTAATGGACAAGGTAAAAGAAGAAAAAGACAAAGATAAAAGGGCCAAAAAACAAGAACAGGTTGATGCTGAAATAGCTTCATTGAAAGAAGGATTGGCGGAAACCTATAAAAATTATGACGAAGCCACAGACAAAGATGTTTTTGCTAAGATGACCGAGCTTTATTTTATCAACCTTTCACCAGATATGCAACCGGAATACCTGAAGAAGCTGGTTGAAAAGTACAATGGAAATTATGGCGAAGTAGCCAAATCTATCTACGAAAAGTCGTTCCTGTCGAATGAAGCAAAGGCGATGGCGTTTCTTAATAAAGCCAGTGCAAAGGCGTTGAAAAAAGACCCGGCCATGAAAGTGGCATCCGAATATATGACCAAACTGATGGCTGCCGGTAAAGAGTACCGCAAAGAAGGAGAGGATGTTGGAAAAGCCGAAAAACTATTGGTGCAAGCCATGCGCGAGATGTACCCTGACAAGAAATTCTACCCCAACGCCAATTCAACGCTACGGTTTAGTTATGGTAGTGTAGGCGATTATTACCCCGCAGATGCGGTACATTACGACTTTGTTACCTACCTTGATGGTGTAATGGAAAAAGAAGATCCGACCAACGATGAATTTATCGTAGACCCAAAATTGAAGGAATTGTATAATAAGCAGGATTACGG
>PCUL01000373.1:0-231 GCA_002771745.1 Bacteroidetes bacterium CG18_big_fil_WC_8_21_14_2_50_41_14 | reverse complement strand
TTGGACTTGCTTTCGATGGTAACTGGGAAGCCATGAGTGGCGATATCGCCTTCAATAACCAGGTTCAACGTACCATCTGCGTGGATGTACATTATGTGCTGTTTATCATCGATAAATTTGCCGGCAGCACCCGGCTCATTGATGAACTCGACATCCGCAAATCAGCGCCGCAGCCTATTCGTACCGAAAGCATCGCTACTGAAGCTGCTGTTCTTGTACAATAAATAAATG
>PCUL01000283.1 GCA_002771745.1 Bacteroidetes bacterium CG18_big_fil_WC_8_21_14_2_50_41_14 | reverse complement strand
ATGGCACAGGTCAGCGGGTGCTGTTGGAACGTGTTTATGCTAACTTATGTGTTTTCACACCAGCCCACCTGGCACCAGGGATTTATTTCTACCGGATTTATAACCGGGACCAGGTGTTTAAAAAGGGGAAGTGGGTGAAGAAATAGTTGTAGAAGATAACTTTTCCAAAGTTTCAAACTTTGGAAAAGTTTATGTCGGTTGACTTATAATTAAAAACTATTTCGGATATTTGTCACCGAAATATAGTTTTTAACCACAATTCATAAATCATGGAAAAAAATCCCAATAAAGTATGCGTATTCTGCAAACGCGATGAACAGGAAGTGCCATTGATAGCACTTGATTTTAAAGGAAATAACTATTGGATTTGTCCTCAACACATTCCGGTGCTTATCCACAACCCCGATCAGCTGGAAGGGTTACTGCCGGGTGCCGAAAACCTCCAGGCTGGCTGATCAGCTTTTTATCCCGGGTATAACCGGCCCTTTCCGCTGTTGCGGTGAGGGCTTTTTATTGAAAATCAGTTAGGGCAGAATCATTGGGTTGTTATCAGGTTTTTTCTACTTTTGTTGAAAAGCAATTTCATGAAATCCATCGATCTTTTTCACAGACCCAAAAAACAACTGGCAGTCCTCATCGACCCGGACAAACTATCACCCGATCAACTGATTGAAACGGCCAGGCTATCGCAACAGGCTGGTATTGATTTTTTGTTCGTGGGCGGCAGTCTGATGACAAGCGATATGTTGTTTCATTGCATACGCATCTTAAAGGAAAACAGCACCATTCCTGTTATTCTATTTCCCGGAAACAGTTACCAGATCACTCGCAATGCCGATGCCATGTTATTCCTGTCACTTATTTCGGGCCGCAACCCCGATATGCTCATCGGGATGCATGTACTTTCAGCTCCTTATATAAAACTGGCTGGTTTGGAGACCATCTCCACCGGCTATATGCTCATCGACAGCGGAAAACCGACCTCTGTTACCTATATGAGCAATTCATTTCCAATCCCTAGCGATAAAAATGACATCGCGGCATGCACCGCCATGGCTGGCGAAATGTTGGGGATGCAGACCATTTTTATGGACGCGGGAAGTGGGGCACTCAGAACCGTCCCGGAAGAAATGATTGCGTTTGTGAAGGGATCGATTGGCGTTCCCCTGATTATAGGAGGGGGGATTAAATCGCCTGAAAAGGCCAGGAGTATATTGGCCGCGGGTGCGGATATCATCGTTGTGGGCAACCGTTTTGAGGAAGACCCACAACTCATCCTAGAGTTTGCAAAAGTGTTAGCCTCGTTCAACTCCATAGTTAATCATTAAACCAACTTTCATTATCAACACATGAAAAAAGCACTTGTTTCTTTATTCCTTTTCGGATTGTTTATTTCCGGATCCATCCTTGCCCAGGATAAACTACTCACTGCCGATGATGCCATTTATCAGAATCGCGCCCTCTTTCCGGGGAGGATTTCTCAATTGCAATGGATCGGGCAAACGGACTCTTATGCTTTTGCCAAAGAAGAGTCCTTTTATCAGGTAAAAGCAAAAAAAGGCACCGAGAGGCTTTTATTTGACCTTGATATGCTCAACAAGGGCATGCAGGATTTGGGATTGGATTCGCTGAAACGCCTGCCAAACCTGGATTGCTATGGCGATGAAAACTGCCGGTTTTCGGTTAATAACCAATATTTTGATTACCAAACCAACACACAAAAACTAATTAAAATCAACGAACTGCCTGACGAGGCGGAAAATGCAGATTTTGAAAAAGATTCGCGTTTTATAGCCTATACCATTAAAAACAATGTGTTTATTGCCACTGATGGCCAGTCTATACAAATTACCCATGATACGAATCCGGGAATTGTAAATGGACAAACCGTGCACAGAAATGAATTTGGCATCGGGAAAGGACTCTTCTGGTCACCTGAATCCAAAAAGCTGGCGTTCTACCGCAAGGATGAAACCATGGTAACCGATTATCCTTTGGTGAATATTACGACAAGGATTGCGGAGGTAGAAAATACCAAATACCCCATGGCCGGCATGACCAGTGAGCAGGTAACACTGGGGGTTTATAGCCTGGAAACCGGAAAAACCGTGTTTATGAAAACCGGTGAACCTAACGATCAGTATCTTACAGCTGTGACCTGGGGACCAGAAAGTAAGCTGATTTACATTGCCCTTTTAAACCGCGATCAAAATCACTTGAAACTCAATTGTTACGATTCGGAAACAGGCGAATTTGTTCAGACGCTTTTTGAGGAAACCGATCCGCATTATGTGGAGCCAGAAAATCCGCTTTATTTCCTGCCAGGCCAAAATGATCAATTCGTGTGGGTCAGCGAACGTGATGGGTTCAACCATCTGTATTTGTACAACACCAAAGGCGAAATGATTCGTCAGTTAACTTCCGGGCCATGGGTGGTAACAGGAATTCTTGGTTTCAGGGACGATCAGCTGTGGTTTACCGGTACCAAAGAAAGTCCGCTGGAAGACAATGTATATCGGGTAGAGATCGAAACAGGAAAAATATTACGCGTTTCCCCTGATCGCGGAACACATAGTGCCATGGTAAGCAAAACAGGGGAATATGTGTTGGATATTTATAGCAATACCTATGTTACACGAGAAACTAAGTTGCTCAACAACGAGGGCAAAACCGTCCGGGTTTTGCTTAAGGACAATAACACGTTGTCGGAATATAAATTAGGCGAAATGTCTATCTTCACTTTGGATGCCGATGATGGAACCCCCCTGTATTGCCGAATGATAAAACCCATCGATTTCGACAGCACTAAAAGCTATCCGGTGATCGTGTATGTTTATGGCGGTCCTCACGTCCAATTGATTACAGATTCGTGGCTGGGAGGGGCAGGATTGTTTCTCAATTATTTAGCCGAACAGGGATACATCATCTGGACGTTGGATAACCGGGGTTCGGCCAACCGTGGTCGCGATTTTGAACAGGCGATCTACCGGCAGGTGGGTCAGGTAGAAGTAAGAGATCAGATGGTGGGCGTAAATTACTTAAAATCGTTGGCTTATGTTGACACCACACGTATGGGCGTTGACGGTTGGAGTTATGGCGGCTTTATGACCATTTCGTTGATGCTCGACAATCCCGGCGTGTTTAAAGCTGGCGTTGCAGGAGGTCCGGTAATCGACTGGAAATACTATGAAGTAATGTATGGGGAACGGTATATGGATACTCCACAGGAAAACCCTGAAGGATATGGAAAAGCCAGCCTCTTAAGCAAAGGGGATCAGCTTCAGGGCAAGTTATTGATTATTCATGGAACAGAAGATCCTACCGTGGTCTGGCAGCAAAGTCTGGCCTTTTTACAGGCTGCCATCGAAAAACGCAAGGATATCGATTACTTTGTGTATCCCGGTCACGAACACAACATGAGGGGCAAGGACAGGGCGCATTTGTATGAAAAAATAAGCCGGTACTTTAATGATTTTCTTAAATAAAAAGAAAAGAGGAAAATACTTAAACGAACAACCGGCGTTGGTTTCGTAAAATGTTAGTATTTTTAGAGACTTAATTTCATAACAAACCAATATGTGGAAAAAAGTCCTGATCAGTATTCTATTTAGCACTTGCTTATTGCCATTACAAGCCCAGGTATTCGAGCTTGTAAAAACTGACATGAAAGGAGTTATGGAGCCTGTGGCAACCTGGATTTCGGCTGGTGATGAATTATTCCCCGAAGCTTTTCTTTCAGGGGAGTATTATCTGAAAGATCAGCAAATGTTGATTTCGCAATGGACGAAACCACAAAGTAAAATCAAACTTATTCAGCTGACAAGCCCTTTCCCCGCATTATACCGGGGAGCCGTGGCTGCCGCCGATTATGACAAGGATGGTGACGAGGATGTTATTTTAACAGGAATTACCAAGGAGAATTCACTCTTCATCCGGCTCTTTCGACAGGAAGACAACCAACGCTTTACACCAATCAATGAGCTGTTTACACCTGTTTCGGATGGCTCTGTTGAATGGGGAGATTATGATCATGACGGGGACCTGGACCTGCTCATTGCGGGAAAGGAATCCAGCAACCAACTTTCAACCCGAATCTATCGCAACGACCAGGGTATTTTTACCGATATCAACCTTGATCTTCCCGGAATATATCATGGAAATGCAACCTGGGGCGATTTGGACAAGGATGGCGACCTGGACATTTTAATTACGGGAAATACTGGTAGCAAGCCCATTACAGCTGTCTATAGAAATGATAAAGGAAAATACATTCGGCTTGCAGTGCAATTGATTGCCCTTAAAAATAGTGCGGCAGTATGGGGCGATTTAGATAACGACAACGACCTGGACATTTTGTTGAGTGGTGAAGACGGAAAAGGAATGCCCATTTGCGTTGCTTACCGCAACGAAGCCGGCACGTATTTTAACCAAATGTCGGTAGCCATGCGCCCATTAAAGAGTTGTACCATCGATCTGGGGGACTTTGATCACGATGGTGACCTGGATGTGGTGATGACAGGTGAATCATTAGAACGCTCCTATACTTTGGTTTATCAAAACAATCAGGGCTTCAATTTTCAACAGGTGATCAGCCCCATTCCGGGAGTAAGTGCCGGAACCGCGCTTTGGGGGGACTTTGATCTGGATGGCGACCTGGATTTGTTGGTGGCAGGGTTGACCATTTGTTATGACTTCGTGGGACAGATCTACCGAAACAATCTTAACCCAACCATTGTGGATGAAAACGAAGATCTTTTTATTGAAGCACCCATCCCGCAAACCAACAATGGCCCTTTTTATTATTACGTGTTTTCGTCCTGTTATTGCGACCCATCAGGAGGCGATAACATAGCCTACCATTTGTATGTTAGCAATGTCCATTTGCTGGGAGAAAAATATGAATTGAACTATAAATTTAATGACCTGCTCTTAAAAGAAGTGCCTAATTGGGGGGAGGCCGACAGGGGTTTTCGTACTTCTAATGGACATGTGACCAAAAAAGAAGCCGAAGCGGCACGCAAGCAGTTGATTGAATCCTATAAAGACACTCATTTTGAAGTGCATTATTTGAATTGGTAGGGTTCAGTAAAGCGATCCTTCAGATTGTCCAACATGGCATAAACCATTGTGCATGACTACAATAAAGTTAGTCAGGACCATTAAACAGATACCCAAGGAGTTTATCATCCAATACCTCCTTCTCATTATTATTTTTTGTCGAAATACCAACGGGTGACAGCTCCCAATGCCTGACCCAGAAAAAACGCCGCGACTAAAAACGGATAGGTGATGAATTCAAACCCCAACTCAAAAAGAAATCGAATGAATATGACAAGAGGAACAGGCAAATGGATATACAGAAACCACCTGGAGGAAAACTTTTTTTGTCCGGCACGCAAGTAGCCAAAAGGAACGTTAACTATAAACGTGGCCAGAGTGGCCAATAATAGCGAGTTGGTAATATTCGAGTTCATGATGTTATACAGGTTCATCGCAAGAGCGTATCCGGTATAATCACCTTTTTATCAACTTCTTCACTATTTGCTGATCGTGGTTCTGAAGTTTAATTTTGATAAAATAGATGCCGTTTGCCAGTTCCCCCAAATCGAGATTAAATTCAAGACCAGATGAAACAGGCTGTTGCTGAACCACTTCCCCAAAAATATTGCTCACGGTAATTTGCTCTATGATCCCCTCTTGCGAATGTATCTCAACCATACCGGAGGTTGGATTGGGGAATACCCCGACCGACCTCTTCTCAAATGCATCAATAGAAGAAGGATCGATGGTAGTTCCTTTTAACACGACCTGCCGGGCAATTCGGCGACTCAGGGAATCGTCCCCAAAATAAGAATCGTAGTTAAAGGTGATCACATCTTCGAAATCCTGTTGTCCAAGTCCTTCAGGGTAGAAGTTGACAATAAAATTCTTTGTTTCCTGTGTTGCAATTGTTTGGGGCAATTGGGTTGCCAGTGAAAAGGCCGGAGAATGATTTGATGCGCTGTTGATGGTAATTTCATCATCGGATTGGTTGGTGATGGTTACAATAACCGGCCACGGAATATAATCATGGTAATAACCATAATCGATGGTATCGAAGTTGGTTGAAAATAATCCTGTCTCCCAGGTTTGGCGAAAGGCCTGGAAATTCCAAACAAAATCAGGGTAATTCAATTCCCATTGTATTTCGTTGTTTGAATTTACTTCGGTAAAAGCAATGGGCCAGGTGAGTCCCCAACAGATGAGCGAATTGTTGTTGGGTAACCTGTGGTTGCTTCCTGTGGCATTGGCATAAATCAAGGGATCATGCGAATAATCCCAAACTAAAGTGGCTGTGAGGTTGCTTTCATCCAACTCATATTCAACTCCCCTGCTAAAGGGCGGTGTATGATAAACTCCATTGTCATAAACTGTGAAATTTCCATTTTCAATTTGACGGGCATCATGTTGATGCGAAAAACCGGTGGTGTCGTTTGTAAAACTAAACATGTTGTTTTGTGCATGCAGGCCAAACCGCCACAGGACATCGCCTGTATTTCTATCTATTTTGGTTACTTCATCCATGCGACGACAACTAATAAGTATTTGGTTGTCAAGTGTTAAGCTAACTGAATTACCATGTACATAATCGATACTTGCAGCCGTGAAGTCAACGTGATTGCCATCGAGAATATTAAAATGATCCCAGCTTCTCCATTGAAACAATACATTATGATTGGCATCGAGCTCCTGAATAATAAGCCCTACAACACTGGCATTTGGGTTTCCACCCGGGTAAACAGTGTCCATTCCAACAGGTTGTGGATCGTAGGCGATAAGCAAGTGATTGCCGTTTTCCATCATATAGATGCCATGTTGATCAATGGTATATCCATTGCCCATGTAAAGGGTATCAATAAATTGGAATTGGTTATTTAATACATACCATTTATTTACTGATGGATTGGGATTTGAAAAGGCACAAAAAATGAGCTTGTCGTCAACTATTTTTTGAAATAAGTTGCAGTTAGAAGTCCATTCGAGAAAGAACACAGGCTCTCCAAATTGATCGAGAATAACATTGTATTGCTTATAAGGAGCGCCCTGATTAGGTCGTGGCGTAGCAAAAGTATAACCGGGAAAGGGATTGTTTAGCGCGGTGATGGTGGGGCTCATATAATTTCCGGGCAGCACGTAATCGCCATAAGTGATGAGTTCTGAAACGGATTTGTTTTGGGTTGAAGTTACGGCGTTGTTTTTTACAAAACTAAGATCCTCTTCTTCCTGGTCGATATAGTATTGGGCAAGCAGACTGATCGTTTCACGTTGTTTTATTTGAAACGAAAAGGTAATTTCTTCAATGATTTTTCCCGAAAAGGTAGTGATGCCCTTTTTTAACGTCACCTGAATGGTTTCTCCAAAAGCAAATGGTTTTACTGGTGTAAAAATAACGGTTCGTCCATCATCTGCTAAAACAAAGTCACAGTTCATGCTACCGCTTTTACTGCATTCGAGTTGAAGCAAATTACCATCCAGGCTTGAAAGCAAGATTTGTTCACCCATTCTGAAAGAAATGGTTTGTTCAGGGTTTATCCATTTTGATCCCGGTAATGGAGAAATATATTGCCAACCGGTTTGTCCCATGGCAAGAAAACTGCCTGAGAGTAAAAACAAAGCCAAAGAGATCGATAGAATAAAATTTTTCATGAGCTTAATCATTTAGTACTTTTTTGTTGAAACAAAAGAGGTTTCTACGAAGCAAAAATAGGTATTAGTTGTCGATTTTCTCAGTAAAATACCTATTCAAAATAAGTTTTAATAAACTAAAAAATGTGAATTGATGAACGGGTTAAAAAATATTTCTGGACGGTAAGGCATTTACCTGATAATAGTTGTATTTTTACGTTTGAGGTTCAGGTTTTGTACCTAAAAAAGGCTGAAATTCTATGTGTAGAAATAAAATAGTTGATTTTATCATTTTATTATTAATCGTAAGTACAATTGCGGCTTGCTTTAAAATATTAAAAGCAGAAACCCAAACAGGTGAACCATTTGTAGATTCGATTTTCAATTCAGATAAGTCGAACTTAGAATTACTTGGTTATGCCATGGAGTTCAGGAATATTTCTATTGACTCGGCATTGTTGTATACTGAAAAGATCTACCAGCGTGCTGTACTGGAGGGCCGTGTTTCTGATCAAATTGATGCTCTTGGTCAACTCAGCGAGTTAAACCTTCAATCGGGGAATACAGTTTTGGCTTACGAACAAATGAACCGAATTTCCCAATTGGGTGAAGATTCACACTTGCTTGAAATGAAATTAAAAGTGAATTTGAGTCTTGGAAGAATAGCCAGCATTGAGCATGAATATAAGAGTAGTCTTGAATATTATTTTACAGCCCTTAAATATGCAGAGCTATCAGATAATCAATATCAGAGAGGAGAAATATATTACCAAATCGCTACCATTTATTTTATTCTGGGTGATTTTGAGAATATCCGCTACTACCTGGAAAAGGCTTTAATGACCGGGTACACAAAAGAACCTGAAAATTATTTGCAATATGAACTCATTGTCGGTGATACTTATCTTGCTCAGAAACAATTCGATTCAGCCCTTTATTGTTATCAACGGGTTACAAATTTTGCTGAAAAAATGCCTGATAATCATGTAAATCTGGGCACTGCTTATGCCTATTTATCAAAATACTATTTCACAATTAACGATTTAATTGAAGCAGAAAGCAACTGTAAATTAAGCATTAAGTATTTTGAATTGGGTCACAGTCTGGAGCGAATGTCTGCGCTATATACTTATTTGGCTCATATTTATTCTCTTAAAGATGATTACACGCAAGCCCTGGTTTATAACAAAATTGCCTTAAGAATTCGTACCAGAATAGGGATTAACACATTGATAATAAGCTCACTAAATAATATCGGTGGCGATTATTCAGAACTCGGTGTACCCGATAGTGCCCTTATTTATTTTAACAGGGCACTTGCGATTGAAAAGGGAAATAAAAGTGATATTTATAAAGCGTTGATTTATAAAAATTTGTACGATCTTTTTCTGAAAAAT
>PCUL01000412.1:643-9583 GCA_002771745.1 Bacteroidetes bacterium CG18_big_fil_WC_8_21_14_2_50_41_14 | reverse complement strand
AAATATATTGTTCGACAGCATTTCATCAGGCACCGGAAGTGGCAAAGAAAGAGTGGATTGGATTCGTAATGTAGTAAAGAAAGCGGGCTATCGCAATGAACGACAAGCTTTCCGTAAGATGTCGAAGAAATACCACAACAAGAATATACATGTGGTTGTATTTGCCCGTGCAGATGGGATTTCTTATGCCATGCGGTATGCAAAAGGAATGAGCAAAAAGAAATACTTTCTGGAAGGGCTATTGGTTTATCAGCGTTACGATAATGGAGCCGGGATGCCCGTTACATCCATCATTGCCCACGAAATTTTACATATATACGGAGCTTGGGATCTGTACACTACCTATGCCCAAACCCGTGAAAAACAGACCAAAGCCACAGAGCTCTATCCTGACGACATCATGCTCAGGGTGGGTTACGACATGGAAATCCTAAAAGTAGACCGGTTGACAGCCTGGCTTCTTGGATGGAATACACAGGAAGAAGAGATCTTTGAATGGTTTAGGCCGGGTGATTATAGCAAGTAGCTATGCCACCGAATGGCGCAAGCGTCCGCTTGTGCCTTGTAACTTTTTAATAATAATGGCACAAGCGGACGCTTGCGCCAGAGCCAGGTTATAAGTATAAGCCAGCTATACAGGAACATCACAAAAAACCCTGCAACCAGGCAGCCAATTTGCTAACCAACTGATGGTAATCATAATTATTCTCTGCTCTTTCCCTGCAGTTGACCGACAGCTTTTTACGTAATGCAACATCTTGAAGTAAACGTCGGATGGTTTGACCTAAAATTTCAGGATTTCGGTCGGTTAGAACGCCCACCCCCGATGTAACAATGCTATCGACACCGCCACCTGAATAAGCCACAACCGGCACACCACTAGCCAGTGCTTCAACATAGATTATTCCAAAATGCTCCAACTTTTCAGGCGCTGCGGTTAAGATGGCGGCTCCATTGATCAACTGGGCTTTTTCTTCCGAAGAAACAAAACCCAGCAATTTTCCACGTGCACCCAGGTTCGCTTCCAAAACCGGGCCTAATTCGCCTTCGCCTATAAAAATAGTCTGAGCCAGATCGGCATAGTGTTTAGATGCCTCCACCACATTCATTGGCCCTTTGGACAAAGTCAATACACCCGGACAGATGACATAATCGCCTGTTAACTGATACTTTTTCTTTACCTCTCCATATTTCTGAGGTTGGAAGGCCATTAAGTCTACACCACAGGGCAAAATTAAAAATCGATCGTCAGGAAGGTTCACCAGTGGTTTAACCAGTACATCACGAACGTATTCGGTGGTAACCAAAATTCCATTTGCCTTGATGATAGCCTCTTCGATAAGTATCCAGTTTCCATCGTCCCAAAGTCCATGATGACGTGGTTCAATACCTGTTCCATGTACAAAAATTACATAGGGTTTGTTATATTGTTGTGCCACCCGCTGCACTGCTACTGCGGTTACATTGGCGTGGTGTCCGATAAAGATATCCGTCTCACCTGCAATTTTATCCAAAGCCAACTCATAATCATGTGCATAACGGCTCATCTCTTCCACATCCATACGAGCCACTTGTTTTTGATTTTCTCCGGCAGAAGGCAGGTACTCATGCGCAGGATAAACATCCGTATGTAGCTTAACATCAATATTCACAGCCCCATCGATTCCGGTGATGTTACCAGGGTATAGGAAATAAACGGTGTGCCCAAGAGCCAATAAATGCTTTACATGTTCACGCGCCACTTCGCCACTGCCCCTGCCTTCATTTAATAGTAAGATCGCGATTCTCATGGTTGTATTTTATTGTTGATTTGGAACAAGCCAAAGATACTGTTTGATTTTATAATTCAAAACAGGATACTGAACAGGGTGTTTTCAAATTTTGAGGCGCAAAATCAGCGGATAAACTGCCATTTTTTATTATCATTGCATACCATTTTAAAATTTAACCATCGAAAATGCTCCAAAATGAATAAAAAAAGAACCATTATTTTCCTGCTGATCAGTTTATTTTCAATGTTTTTATTATCGGTTCCGGCCATAAGTCAGACCAACGGGGATACTTTGTTTGTTGCCCAAGAGGGCATAGTAATGGAAGACAGGGTGGAAAATGTGGAAGACCTGACTGTTAGTCAGCGCATCGACAACGCTTTTACTCCCATAGTAGATGGATTGGCGGTAGTGTTGTTCTGGGATCCTTTTAAATCGATGGGTCTGTACGATCCCATCATCTATGATGAACTTGGAAAACCTGTTCTGGATCAAAACGGGATACCCCTGGAGACAAAGATCCCTTTGGTCGTCATCTGGTTGATTTTTGGAGCTGTCACATTCAGCATCGTACTGGGTTTTATTAATTTCCGGGGATTTAAGCATGCTATTTTACTCATCAAAGGCGTGTACGACAACCCGAAACACAAAGGGGAGGTAACGCATTTTCAGGCGCTTACGACAGCGCTTTCGGCTACGGTAGGGCTGGGTAACATCGCAGGAGTTGCGGTCGCCATTTCTATTGGCGGACCGGGAGCCACTTTCTGGATGATTGTTGCCGGATTACTGGGTATGGCTTCGAAATTTACAGAATGTACGCTGGGAGTAAAATACCGCGAAATTGATTCCAATGGCGTTGTTTCAGGGGGACCCATGTACTATTTGCGTGATGGTTTAAAAAAGAAAGGGCTGGGAGGCCTGGGCATGGTGTTGTCGTTTGTTTTCGCCATCCTCGTTATTGGCGGTTCATTTGGCGGAGGGAACATGTTTCAGGCCAACCAGGCATTTGCCCAACTGGCTTATATCGTACCCGACATTGCCGGTTACGGTGCCTATTTCGGACTTATCCTGGCCATATTGGTTGCAGTTGTGATCATAGGAGGGATTAAAGGGATTGCCAAGGTTACTGACAAAATCGTTCCATTTATGGCTTTTATTTATGTAGGAACGGCATTGGTCATTGTTCTTATGAATATTCAACATACAGGTGACGCCCTCCTTTTGATATTTAATGGGGCTTTTGGAGCCGATGCCATCAAAGGCGGTATAATCGGTGTATTAATTGTGGGTTTCCAGCGTGCGGCCTTTTCAAACGAGGCCGGCGTTGGTTCTGCAGCCATTGCCCACTCGGCGGTTAAAACCAACACTCCAGTAACAGAAGGATTTGTTTCGTTGCTCGAACCTTTTATCGATACCGTGGTGATTTGTACCATGACTGCTTTGGTACTGATATATACCGGCACTTACGAAAACCCACTGGGGTTTGAGGGTGCCCAGCTAACCTCCATGGCCTTTGGCACCGTTTTCAGTTGGTTTCCGTATGTTTTGGTTTTCGCAATTTTTCTTTTTGCTTTCTCTACCATGATCTCCTGGTCATATTATGGCCTTAAAGGATTTGACTATTTGTTCGGAGATTTGGGACAAAAAATTTTCGGAAACCGCAACGTAGTGAAATACACCTATTTTATACTGTTTTTAATCTTCATCATCATTGGATCTTCCTCCAACCTGGGTTCTGTAATTGCATTTTCTGATATGATGATTCTCAGCATGGCTTTCCCCAATATCATCGGGTTGTTAATCCTGCTCCCGGAAGTGAGGGCCGACTTAAAAGCCTATCAAAAAAAACTCAGAGCCGGGGAAATTAAAAGATATAAATAGACCGGGAATAAGAAGGTTGTGGCTCGGGCATAAGCCTAATACTTTACCGGAGCATTCAATACTTAAATTTGCCACTTGCTTTTCTGTAAGGGTTGATTAACTTTGTTGGTGCAATAACCTGTTCAAACATGATTTCCAGAATAAAACATTGGATTCTTCCCTTTTTCAGTTTGAATAAAAGTGAACAATATGGCATACTGGTTCTTACGGTAATTGTTTTGTTATTAATTTTGACCAATCTGCTCATGCCATTGTTTGTTTCACCCGGGCAAAATACCCACCTCGAAGCCTTTAAAAATGAAATAGAGGCCTTTAAACAAATCCAACAATCCAAACACGATTCTATATACATCGAAGACCTTCAAAACTCCGGCATGCTGGAAATGGAAATCGCTTTGCAAAAAATCAAACCCATTCCCTTCAATCCAAACAAACTCCCAGACGAAATTTGGTTAAAAATGGGATTCACACCCACACAGGTAAAAAACATCAAAAACTACGAAGCCAAAGGAGGCAAGTTTTACCGCAAAGAAGATGTTAAAAAACTCTATTCTATTTCCGATGCAGAATACCAACTTATTGAACCTTATATCCAAATTAAATCACCCTATCAAACAAAACCAGCCAAAGAAAACCCGAAATTTATCAAAACGGAATCAAAACGAATACTCCCTACAGAAATCAATAGCGCTGATGCCGGGGTTTTGGAGAATAACCTGGGCATAAACCCGTGGCTGGCCAAACGTGTGATTGATTACAGAACCCTGCTTGGAGGATTCCGCCATGTGGAACAACTGCTGGAAGTCTACGGCATGAAACCCGAAACCTGGGAAAAAATCATTCCCTTCATTTCCGTAGACACGCTGTTGATAATAAAAATAGACCTCAATGCTGTTACTTTTAAGGAACTGTTGCGCCATCCTTATTTTGACTATGAGACAACGAAATCGATTATCGACACCAGAAAAAAAATCAAATCATACAGCTCATTGGATCAGTTGCATCAGGTACCATTAATCACTGATTCCATTTTTCAGCGAATCGCCCCTTATTTTTTTATTCAGGAATGAGTCGCCCATCTCCATCCTTTTCTCAACGACCAAATTGGAATGTGATTGAAGTCTGCACCCGATATCACATGCAAAAATAGGTTGATGGACGAAAGTCAGTCGTTTTGGCTAAAACAGTATCTTCGATGCAAAAAAAAGAATGGGAAAAATAACCACCACGATACAACAATACCCACGTACGTTTTGGGTAGCCAATACGCTGGAACTGTTCGAAAGAATGGCCTGGTATGGGTTTTTTATGTTGTTCGCCAACTACCTTACCGGAACTTCCGAAACGGGTGCGCTGGAATTCACCCAGGCACAAAAAGGCTGGATTATGGGCGTTGGTACGGGGATACTATATTTTCTACCTGTAATTACAGGTGCCATCGCCGACAAATACGGATACAAAAAAGTGCTTACGGTTGCCTTTGTCATCTACACGAGTGCATTTCTCTTGTTACCCATGTTTACCACTTTTGTTGGTACTTTTCTGATGTATATTTATCTGGCCGTGGGTGCTGCCTTGTTCAAACCAGTGATTTCGGCCACCATTGCCAAAACAACAAACGAGTCAACCTCATCCATCGGTTTTGGCATTTTTTATATGATGGTCAATATTGGCTCATTTCTAGGTCCGCTGATTACCTTATTTTTTAAAGGAGCCGATTACACTCTGATTTTCAGGGTTTCGGCTGGTGTAATCATCCTGAACCTGATTTTACTACAATTCTATAAAGAACCCGAAACCACCCGTACAAGTAATTCATTTGCTGACTCCATGAAAATTGTATTCGGACGCATCTGGGAAGTCATGCTCGATTTTCGGTTTGTCATTTTTCTGCTGATCGTGGCCGGATTCTGGATCATGTACCTACAGCTGTTTTTTACCCTCCCGGTTTTTATCGCACAATGGGTCGACACAACGGTATTGCTGAATTTTTTCCGGGAGAATATCCCTTTTGTTGCCAGACATTATTCCGATGGCAAGCAACTGGACGCTGAATTCATCACCAATTTTGACGCCTTGTTTATTGTGGCATTTCAGTTGATTGTTTCGACGGTGGTCATGCGATGGAAAGCCCTCAACAGCATGATTACGGGATTCCTTGTTGCCTCCATCGGAATGGCCTTAACAGTTTACACACAAAATGTGCTCTTTATTATGGCGGCTATGTTTATTTTTTCGATTGGGGAAATGGCCGCCTCACCCAAAATTACCGAATACATCGGACACATTGCGCCACCGGACAAAAAGGCACTGTACATGGGGTATTCATTTATTCCCATGTTCATTGGAAATCTGGGTGCCGGATGGATTTCGGGAAGTGTTTATCAACAACTCTCTGATAAACACACCATGGTACTCAAAACGATTGCAGAAAAAAACCTCCTCAATAATGAAAATTGGACCAAACAGGAATATTTTACAGAAACAGCCCGGGCCCTTCACCTCACTGAAAATGAATTCACTCAATATCTCTGGAACACCTTTCACCCCAATAGCATCTGGATGGTCATTTTCGGTATTGGATTAACAGCCGCCATCCTGCTTTGGATATACCATAAACTGATTAAATAATAGATTGGGCGGAATGATCGGTCAGTATTTGAATTTTTATTTGAAACATTCCGTGATCTCAAGAGATTTTATTACATTTGTGTGTTGAATTCAATTATTTCTCATTAAATATTTACATCATGAAACACCTTTCACGTATTTTCACTTTGGTAGTAACCATGGTATTTGCAACCTGTGCACTCAACGCACAAAATACCGTCATGACCAAAGCTCAAGCGCTGGGGCTAAAAAGCAACAGTACCGTGCAACAAGCACCCGTAATCATTAAACAAACCGCCTCGAGAACGATGTTCATCGAAGAAGGTTTTGACATGGATTTCCTTCCTGTTGGATGGACTCAGGATATCCTGAATGTTGCCAATACCTGGATTCAAACCAATCCTGAAACAGGTAACTTTAACACAATCGATCCCAACAGCTTGTTTTCTGCCATGGTTCCATGGGTAGCTGCCGATCAGGATGAATGGCTTTTCACTCCGGAAATCGATGCCGCCGGTGAAACCCCCCTTACCCTGAACTTCTATGCTGGCGTTAGTGGCCCCTGGATTCAGTTCGCCACATTAAAATGCCATATCTCTGATGATGGAGGAAACACCTGGACCGAGCTCTGGAATGCAGCCGACGAACTTGACCCTGCAGCTGACTGGGCATGGAACTATGTTTCCATCGACATCAGTGGTTATTCGAGTGCCCCTTTTATGGTAGCCTGGCAATATGTTGGAAACGATGGAGACCTGGCAGGTCTCGATGGTGTTCAGATTAAAGCCGGTTACGAGTATCTATTCTTCGATGACATGGAAGGCTATACCGCCGGAACTAAACTGGCTGTACAAGCTGACCCCGACTGGTGGACAACCTGGTCAGATGCTCCGGGAGGTGCTGAAGATGGTATGGTTTCTACCGACCAGGCTTTCAGTCCGGTAAATTCAGTGATGATCAGCGGAACCAACGACCAGGTTTTGAAACTTGGTAACAAAACTTCCGGTGAATACATTTTCAGCGTTTGGTATTACATTCCTACCGGATTTGGAGGATACATCAACATGCAGCACTTTGAACTTCCAGGCACCGAATGGGCTTTTGAAGCTTATTTTGGAGCAGCCGCTGGCAATGAAAATGGCTATATTTTCGCAGGCGACCCGGCCCAGATTCCATTTACATTCCCTCACAATCAATGGATTAAACTTGAAACATGGATTGATTTGGATGCCGACCTTGCCAATTTTAAGATCGATGATGAAATCATTGCCGAATGGCAGTGGAGTTTACAGGCTCAAGGCGACCCGGGAGCAAAGCAAATTGGCGGTGTAAACCTCTATGCCGGTGCCCCTGGAACAGATGTAGCAAAGTATTATTTTGATGATGTGGCATTTATTGTAATCGATCCGGGTGTAACCAATCCCATTATCAACATTGGTACCAGCCCCATCACCGCGGTACTCGAAACAGGTGCCAATACCACCATTGTCCGCAATATGAGCAATTCAGGTCAGGCAGATTTAATTTATGAAGTTATTTCTGCTTATACCGTTGAAACCAAATCACTCGATATCGAACCTGCAGGGTTCCATTCAGCCAAAGTACGTGCAAGCGAATTTATTGCTGACCCCGACTACACTCCGTCCAACACCAATCCTTCGGATCGTGCCGTGGTGTTGCATTATGATGGTGATAATTCAAGTGCTATTGGTAGAGATACAGACTACGAATACCGCGTATCGGCTATGTTCCCTGTGGATATGATTCAACCTTATATCGGGATGAAGATCAGTTCTGTTGAAGTGTATATCAACGACCCTGTTACCGCTGCCAAAATCCAAATCTATGATATGGGATCCATGGTAACTCCCGGTCCCGGCGCTTTACTACTTGAGCAAGCTTTTACAGGTATCGCAAACAGCTGGAATACTGTTATACTCGATACACCCATCGCCATCACAGGTAAAGATATCTGGGTAGGCTGGTGGATGTCCGCTCCAGGCGGAACTTTTGCCCCGGGATGCGATGCAGGCCCTGCCGATCCTAATGGCGACTGGATTTCTACCGGACCAGGCTGGAGCCACTTAGGCGACAACCCGGATCTGAACTTTAACTGGAATATCCGTGCAAACCTCACCGGAGATCCTATCATTCAATGGCTTTCAACAGATCCTACCAGTGGTGTTTTGTCGCAGGACGACAACGTGGACATTAACATTAACCTGGATGCTACCGATTTGACTTCAAATGTTTACCAGGGAAAAGTGATTGTCAGAAGCAATGATCCTACAGCTGAAATGGTATCAATCAATGTATTGTTAAGCGTTACCGTTGGTATCAACGAGAACGGCGAAAAGGAATATGTTGTTGTTTATCCTAACCCTGCCAGCACCTTGCTGAATGTTGGTTCTAATGGTGAAGTTACACAGGTGCGTTTGATCAATACGGTTGGTCAGGTTGTATTTGATAACATTGCCACGCAAATCGATGTAAGTGACCTCGAAGGCGGTGTCTATTTCATACAAATCGCTACGAAAAACGGAACTACTACCCAGAAAATTATCATTCAATAATTTTCAAAATGACAAAAGCCCTGCTTTAAACCAAAGCGGGGCTTTTTTTGTTTGTTAGCAAATGTTTAAAGCAATCTAAAGTTGCCTGCCGCATTTTCTACCGATTT
>PCUL01000412.1:437-619 GCA_002771745.1 Bacteroidetes bacterium CG18_big_fil_WC_8_21_14_2_50_41_14 | reverse complement strand
TTCGGTAGGTGAACCTTCCTTCGGTAGGTGAACCTTCCTTCGGTAGGTGAACCTTCCTTCGGTAGGTGAACCTTCCTTCGGTAGGTGGCACGACAAACAGGTAACTTTCCTGCCTACCGGCAGGCAGGTAACCCTTAACTTTCCTGCCTACCGGCAGGCAGGTAACTTTTACCATTCAACTT
>PCUL01000412.1:233-401 GCA_002771745.1 Bacteroidetes bacterium CG18_big_fil_WC_8_21_14_2_50_41_14 | reverse complement strand
TTAAGTAACATATCATGGAAAAAGTAAAACCTTATATCGATCAACATAAAGCCCGCTTTATGAATGAGCTTTTTGACATCATCCGCATTCCGTCTATCAGCTCCATCGCCAGCCACAAACCCGACATCTTAAAAATGGCCAATCACTACCGTGAAAGTCTGTTAAAAG
>PCUL01000412.1:0-190 GCA_002771745.1 Bacteroidetes bacterium CG18_big_fil_WC_8_21_14_2_50_41_14 | reverse complement strand
GGTAGTTTATGCCGAAAAAATAATCGACCCAAAGCTTCCCACCGTGTTGGTATATGCCCATTATGATGTGATGCCTGTGGATCCCATTGAACTGTGGACAAGCCCTCCCTTTGAACCTGAAATCCGCGATGGGCTGATCTATGCCCGGGGAGCAGATGATGATAAAGGCCAGGGATTTATGCATGTAAAA
>PCUL01000275.1 GCA_002771745.1 Bacteroidetes bacterium CG18_big_fil_WC_8_21_14_2_50_41_14 | reverse complement strand
CAACTAACTCAGTCCTTTTTTTTGTGATATAATTCAAAACAGACATTTCGTTACTCTTGACCATGATGTTCTCTACACGGTTTGATATTTCTTTCTTTAATTCTTTTAAATTATTTCCGTCTGCCCAACTTAATAGATAAAAAGTGCAATTTATGGCGTATTTTTCATTGTAGAAACTTTCAAAGCTGACAAAATTTTGATTAATAATTGAAAACTCTTTTTGACTTACTTCTCTTAACCTTGAACCAACCACCGTTTCTAATTCACTTATTAAATTGATACTTACTATTTCATCTTTATTAACTGTATCTGAGTTTCCTTCTATTGCGAAATCAAGAGTCAAATTGTCACCAACGTTAATTGTTTTAATTGTTTTATACAGTTGGATAGGAAAAGGATAATTTGAGAAGATATAATTCTTGAAATTTTCTTTCTCTTTGTCAAATCCTTTTTCATAAGTGGCAAAATAGAAATATCCGGTAATCTCTCTTTTGTCATCAAGTTTCAAAGTCGCTTTATACCTATATGCATTTCCAACATCGGCAAATAGTCTCAAACTTGTTGAAAAAATGATGAATAATAATATATATTTTTTCATTTGTTGATTTTGGCTTGACTTCTAAAGTGGTGCATAGCGGATGGTGGTAAGAAATTGTTGCGCATTTCAGGGCATAAAATTATCAGACCGTTAAGCCGTTTGTTAAATGTTTTATTGTTCAAATTTAGCACAAACTGCGCAATATTTTTTTTCGTGTGTTACCGCCTGGCCATTTTTATTTGTCAATTATATCGTTATAATCAACCGTGATATTCATTTTCCTTGTAACAAATTCCCTTACTTCCTTCGCAATCATCATTGCGTTTTCGACTTTTTCCTTGGAAATATAAATAGTTTCATTTGGGTATCTGATTTCGACCGCATATCCTTGTATCTCCGAAAGAGTATCGTAATAATTCTCAAAATCTATGTCTTTCTGTGTTATCAAATCAAGCGAGTAAATTAAATCATGTGTAAATCTAAATACTGTGGATTGAAAAATCAGGTAGGCTTTTAAGTATTTCTCAACTGCTTGCTGGCAATGAAAAGTAACAGTATCCAGATATTCACGAATGTGCAAATAAGTAATCTTGGCTGTCCCTAAATCATGGTCTCCTTTACTTATCCATTGTCTTATTTCATCAGCTTGCTCTCTCATACAAAGTCTTTCCAGTATTTAGTACTTCATATACGAATCCAAATTTATTCTCCTTTGATTCATCAATCTCCTTTGGTGTATAAACAATCAAATCAATAGGAATCATAGAACCATAAATCATTTTTCTGACTTGTGCCGTTCTTTGAGGCCTTGGCAAATCGGTTTCCTTAATTACAAATAAATCCAAGTCACTATCTTCATTAGGATTTCCATTAGCATATGAACCAAAAAGAATAATCTTTTCAGGATTGTATCCAGAAGATATTTTATTAACTATTTCTGATATTTTATCCGTTCCAATCATATCATTTTTTGCTAAGATATAAAATTTTCAGTTGTCACCTGCGATCTTTTCGGCTGGGCGGTAACGAGTGTTTAAACCCAACTCTGGCAATTATCTGTTTAATACCCCTTTTTTTTAATCTCTTTACGCATAATAACCTACCCAATTTCAAGCGTTTATAATCAGTTAAATCCGTTTCTCTCTACTTTAGTGTAATTGCATCATCGGGTGTTTGGTGGGGTAAATCTAGGAATTAATTGTATTGGTTT
>PCUL01000181.1:349-9344 GCA_002771745.1 Bacteroidetes bacterium CG18_big_fil_WC_8_21_14_2_50_41_14 | reverse complement strand
TTATGGAACTCCTGAAAATGGGATCGGTAAGGCTGACGACCTTGTCCTTAGCCTGGGTGACGGGGGAGTGGCCACCTGTTTATTTACCACCCCTCTGGCCGATGGTCCCGGCTGGGATTTTGCCGTTTTTGAAAACTCCTTTGATGATACTTTCCTGGAACTGGCTTTTGTGGAAGTTAGTTCCGATGGTGAAAATTTTGTACGTTTTTCGGCTTCCTCATTAACCCAAACGGAGACTCAGGTGCTAACTTTTGGAATATTGGATGCCACACAACTGAATAACCTGGCTGGAAAATACAGAGGCAGATATGGCGTTCCCTTTGATTTAAACGAATTATCGGGTGAGAGCGGTTTGGATATCAATCACATTGTGGCCATCAGGTTGGTGGATGTGGTGGGAAGTCTATCACCACTCTGGCAGAGTTTTGATCAGGAAGGCAGGATCATTAACGACCCCTGGCCAACACCTTTCGAAACAGGTGGGTTCGACCTGGATGCCGTGGGAGTGATTCATAACCAGAACAATACCGGAATTCTCCTGGTCGATGCACAGAACAATTTCCTGATTTATCCGAATCCAATTAATGGAATTCTGTTTTTTCAGTCCGAACGTCCGGTTGAAAGGTTGTCGGTTTTTTCTTCGTCCGGAAAAACCGTGTTTCAGTCTGAAAACCAACAGCAGTTGACCATCCCGACCGAAGATTGGCCTGCGGGGATATACGTTGCGCGTCTGGTGATCGAAAACCGGATTTTAACCTCAAAACTGGTGAAGCTAAAGTAAGGTATGAAACTGAAATTCAACTATATTCTGATGGTTGTGATGCTGGCTTTGATGCCGGTACAACTGTCGTGTCAGGCTATTTTTGATACGCTTAACCTCAAGGAGTTTGAAGTCATTGCCGATCATCCCGAATCAGGAAACCAGTCGAGGACACAATCCATCGATTCTATCCAGATGAGCGAGTTCTCGCAGCAGGATCTGGGCGAATTGCTTGCAGCGTTAACTCCCCTTTACATCAAATCCTATGGTCGCGGTACTTTATCCACTGTGTCGTTTCGGGGTTCGGGATCAACTCATACCCAGGTCCTGTGGGAAGGGTTTCAACTCAATTCACCCATGTTGGGACAGGTTGATTTTTCGCAGGTACCCATGGCCTTTTTTAGTGATGTGGAGTTGCTTTTTGGCGGTGCTTCCCTCGAAAAATCTGGGGGTGCCTTGGGGGGTAGTGTGAATTTGTCGAGTAACTTTATTGCGGGCGAAATTGACAAAACCATTCAATTGGAACAAACGGTGGGCAGCTTTAATACTTACCTTACTTCTTTGGGCATCCATCTGAAACGGGGTAAAGTAAGTTCGTTCACAAAAATCATCCGGCAAACGTCCGACAACGATTTTGTTTATAATAACAATTCCATGCTGCCTGTTGAAAGCATGAAACAACAAAGTGCCGGATTTGAAAATGTGGGGTTCTTGCAAAAATTCAGCATTCAACTAAAGGATAATCAACACCTTTACCTGATGACGTGGAACCAATGGTCGGACCGCGATCTGCCACCCATCATGACCAACGTGTTTAAGTTGCAGGAAGAGTACCAAACGGATATGACTTCCCGAACCATTCTTGGATGGAAAAAAACAGGCAGAAGGGTCGCATTGCAGGTGAAAGGGGCTTATTTTTTTGAAAACTATCATTATTATCTCAAAACGATTTCGCAGGATACGGATTCTAAAAATTTGATTAACAGCGGTTTTGTTAAGGCTGATGTGATCATGGAGTTGGGAAAGGGTTTTTTGATGACCACGGGTGTAGAGTTGGAACATCAGTCGGTAAACAGCCTTAACTATAATGGCATCAAAACCCGCAACCGGGTATTGGCTAAGGCTGTAGTTGAGAAAACATTCTTCAATCGCCTTGCGTTGAAACTGGTGCTTCGTGAGGAATATTCCGATGATTCGTTTTTGCCGCTTTTGCCCTATTTTGGAGCAAGCTACAAACCCTTTGAAAAAGAAGCACTTTTTATCCGGTTTAATGTCTCGCGAAACTACAAACGCCCCACCCTGAACGAACTGTATTTTTATCCCGTGGGTAACATCAACCTGCTTCCCGAAAAGGCGTTTGAGCTGGAAGCCGGAATTGATTTCAAGCATGATTTGTGGGCCGGACAATCGATTTCCATTGGGTTTACCGGATATTATTCTTCAGTCAAAGACTGGATTCATTGGAATCCAAGTAATTACGAGCCGTGGTTCCCTGAGAATATTCCGGAAGTGGTTTCGCAAGGACTGGAGGCATCGCTTCACTGGCAGGCCAATGTGCAGGACTGGGAGCTGGGGACTTCCCTTCAATATGCTTTTACGCGAACAACTGATCGCAGTCATGTTGATCAGGAACACCTTCAGCTTCCCTACATTCCTGTTTACCAGGGAAATGGATTCATCTCACTTGCATATTATCCTTATTTTGTCCGGTGGAATATCAGCTATACGGGAGAACGGGCTACAACGCTGGATGCAAAAAAAAATGAAATCAATATGCTTCCCGGTTACTGGCTCAACCATATAACATTTGGCAGGACTTTTCAAATCAGGAAGTTGGATTTGGAGGCCCGAATTAAAATGTACAATATTTTCGATGTAAATTATCAAGCCGTGGTCTGGCGGGCTATGCCTAAAAGATATGCCGATTTAACCGTTAAAATAAAATTGTGATATGAAACAACTTATAGCGATTTTCCTGGTGCTCATCATGGCCGTTGCGTGTAATGAAAAAAAGACGTACGAACCTGGCGGAGGCTTGAATTCAGGTGTATTTATTTTAAATCAGGGCAATTTTACCTATGCCAATTCTTCGTTAAGCACCTACGATCCTGTGACAAAAACAGTGGAGCAATCGGTATTTTACCGAGCCAATGGTGTGCCGCTGGGCGATGTGGCGCAAAGCATGACCATCAATGGAGATACTGCCTTTGTGGTGGTTAACAATTCGGGATTTATTTACGCCATCAACCGGAAATCCTTTCAGTTCATCAGCAAGATTACCGGGTTTGAATCACCCCGGAATATGCTGTTCGTCAACAAACACAAGGCTTATGTGAGCGATTTGTATGCCAAATACATTACGGTGATTTACCCCTTGACCAATGAAATAATCAAACACATCCCGTTAGGACGGAGCAGCGAGGCGATGGTCATGGCCGAAGGAAAAGTATTTGTGGCCAATTGGTCCAATTACAATCAAACCGCTGAAAACAATATGATTGTGGTGATCGAACCTGAAACGGATCAACTCATCGATTCCATTCAGGTTGGAAAAGAACCCAATAGCATGGTTGTGGACAAATATGGTTATTTATGGGTTTTGTGTTCCGGTGGTTATTTGAATGAGGAAGTAGCCACACTTTGGAAAGTAGATCCCGTTTCGTTGACTATGGTAGAAAAGTTTGAATTTGAGCAGATAACCGATAACCCAACCTCACTTTGCCTTGATCAGGAAAATAATCTTTACTACTTAAACCATGGAGTGTTCCGCATGGATATTAGCCTTCATGAATTACCAAAAACAGCCTTTATTTCAGAAGGCGATCGTAACTTCTACGCCTTGTTTATCTATCCGGAGAATCAAATTTACGTTAGCGATGCGGGTAACTACCTCAGTAATGGATGGGTATATGTGTACAACAGCTCAGGGGATGAAACCGATCATTTTGAAGCTGGAATCATTCCGGGATATTTTGTTTTAAACCGATAGCCTTTGCCTGATTTGCAAATATTTTCAATATATTGATATTGTGTGATATATCAATACACCTAATAAATTTTTTCTCAATTCATTCTCCCTTCAGGGTTGCCTGCCTGCCGGTAGGCAGGGGGTGAAAAGGAATTGAGAAAAAGTTTAAGTTTAAAAACTTGGTAGCTAAATAATTACGTTTTATTTAAATAAAAAACATCGCCACACCCACCACGCTGATCACGGCACCAATAATTTCTTTCAGGGTGATTTTTTGTTTGAAAATGAAATGTGCCGGTGCGATAATGAGCACAGGTACAATGGACATCAGGGTGGCGGCAATCCCGGCCGAGGTATGCTGAATGGCAATCAGCGAAAAAGCAACCCCCAGAAACGGACCAAAAAAGGAACCGATGCCGATACCCGCCATAATTTGCCTTTGTTGAAGTGTACGGGCCACTTGTTTCCATTTTCCAAGGAGGGTGATTAAAAAAGTAAAACCAGCAATACCTGCGATGATCCTGATTTGCGTGGCAGCAAAAGGATCGTAATCGCGCATGCCGTATTTGCTCAGAACCAGACCGCCTGCCTGTCCCATGGCACCCAGAAAGGCAAAAACCAATCCCTTGATCGGAAAATTAAACGAAATTCGTTTGCCTACCACCGGTTTTGCCAGGATGGTGAGCGAAATACCGAAGATGACCAGCAACATTCCAAAGATGCTTTTTGGCGAAAGCGATTCATCCAAAACAAAATAACCCAACAGCACGGTTGCCGGTGGTGCCAGGGTCATCATCAGCATGGCTATCCGTGAGCCGATCAGTACATAGGAGGAGAACAGAAAATAGTCGCCAATCACAAACCCGATGAGCCCTGAAAGGGACAGCCAAATCCAGGCATGAGCGCTGGCGTCCATGGGTAGAAAAAGGTCTCTGGTATAGTAGGTTACACCTCCCAACAGGAAAAAAGCAGCGGTCAGCCGGATGATATTGACCGGATAGGAACCCACTTTTTTGGTGGCAAATTCAAAGGCCAGGGCCGTTATAGTCCAGAAAACCGCTGTAATCAGCGCGGCGATTTCTCCAAAATAAGCTGTCTCCATGTGATTTTTTAAGGCTGCAAATGTAGTGGATTATTGGAGATAATTGTAGGTGACGATTGCCATGGACTTTTGTTTCGTTTTTTTCTCTGACTAAGGTAGTAACCCGCATCAGCGTTCAGATATTTTTGTCCGCATTCCTTCTTACATTCTCAACCTTACTTATTTATCCGGATTTCTAAATAAGTACAAACCAAAACATAACCCATCATAAAGATCATGATAATCAGTGCTCGTCCCGTTCGTACGGGGTTCTATCCTGAACAATTTAAAAATCTGACATGGTTTCCCCGATGCAACTTCCTTGGCGCCAACAATAAATCATTAACTTTGCAAAAAAACTTAAAAATCTAAAAACATGAGCCATAAAACGAATGTGACCTGGACGGGAGCAATGTCTTTCGAGGCCGAAGTCAACAGTTTCAAAATTAAACTCGATGCCGATGAAGCCGTCGGTGGAAAAAATACCGGACCCCGTCCCAAGCCACTTACCCTGGTTTCGCTGGGTGGTTGTACCGGCATGGATGTGATTTCAATACTGGGTAAAATGCGCGTGGTACCTGAATATTTTAATGTGGAAGTTACCGGCGAACTCACCGAAGAACATCCCAAATATTATGATAAACTGCACATCCGGTACATTTTTAAAGGCGATGATTTGCCTATGGAAAAACTGGAAAAAGCAGTTACCCTTTCTCAGGAGCGCTATTGTGGTGTAAGCGAAATGCTACGAAAAGCGGCCACCATCACCCACGAAATTGTGGTGGAATAATCGTTGTACTCAACGCAAAAGAAGCCTGCTACTAAAATAGCAGGTTTTTTTGGTTTTATATTTTGTTGGGCAGCATATTGAAAAAGAACTAAAAAATTAAAAAGAAAAAAGTGAGATATTTTCTCAATATGCATTACATTTGCAGAATAATGAGAAAATATCTCAAGTACACTACGCTATGATTATAGAATTTACAGTTGGTAATTTTTTGTCCTTTAAGGAAAAAAAGACATTAACCTTTGAAGCAACCAACATTACTGAATATAAGGAATCCACCATAAAAATGGGTAATTACAAATTGCTGAAAAGTGTTGTGCTCTATGGAGCAAACTCAAGTGGTAAATCAAATCTAATAAAAGCGATGTCTGTAATGAAAAATATTGTCATGACATCAATTGAAAAAACTTCAATTTCAAAGAATAATGTAATTCCATTTTTATTAAATAATGATACCGAAAATTTACCTTCATTTTTTGAAGTTGTTTTTCTAATTAATAATATAAGATATCGTTATGGTTTTGAACTTGACTCAACTTCAATATATGGGGAGTGGCTTTTTAAATTAGAAAATAGAAAAGAGATCCCATTATTTATCAGAGAGAAAGATGGTATTGGACTAACTGATGATTTTGAAGAAGGAAAGGGATTAGAAGAAAAGACAAGAGAGAATGCCCTATTTCTTTCTGTAGCAGATCAATTTAACGGAAAAGTTTCAGGAGAAATAATAAGATGGTTTAATGATTGGGCAACTATCTCAGGACTTAGTCATGACAATTATCGTGGAGTTACTCTTTCTCTGTTAGAAAAGAAAAAATCAAAAGAAAAACTTTTGGGATTCTTCAAAGATTTAGATTTAGGATTTCAAGAGTTAAAATTGAAAAAGGAGAGGTTTCAAAGAAGTTTCTTACCTCAAGATTTACCTTCAGAAATATTAGATGACATTGTTTCGGATCTTGAAGGGAAAACAATTGCAAGAGTAAGCACTTCACATAATAAATTCGATGCGCAAGGAAATCAGATTGGGTTTTGTGATTTTGACCTAAGGGATCAAGAATCATCAGGAACGAATAAAGTAATTGATATTTCAGGGCCAATCTTTGACACACTTCTCAATGGCGGAATCCTGGTGGTTGATGAATTAGATGCAAAATTGCACCCATTAATGACAGCTGCGATAACAAATTTATTTAACTCACCTGACTATAATATAAATAAAGCCCAACTAATTTTTGCAACTCATGATACAAATTTGCTGTCCTATGGTAAATTCAGAAGGGATCAAATTTATTTCCTCGAAAAGGATAAATTTGAAGCAACAGATTTATATTCATTAATCGATTACAAAGAAGAAGGAACCAGAATTAGAAAAGATCGTTCGTTCGAAAAGGATTATATCCATGGCAGATATGGTGCTATTCCATTTATCGGTGATTTTGAAAAACTCGTAAAAAATGGCTAGAAAATTGAAAATAGATAATGCCATTTTAAAAAGGCGGGAAAGGAAAGAAAGTAAAAGAAAAACTCAATTTAAATCGAAGAGAAAATTCTATTTGATTGTATGTGAGGGTGAGAAAACAGAACCTAATTATTTCAATTCTCTTAAAGATTCATTACCAAAAGGCGTACTTTCACTTGTGAATATTGATATTGATGGAACGGGTAGAAATACACTCTCAATTATTGATGAAACTAAGAAGTTAAGAAAATCATATGAAAGCAAGTATTTAAGAAAGATTGATAAGGTCTGGGCTGTTTTTGACAGGGACAGTTTTCCCTCTGAACATTTCAATAATGCAATTGTTAAAGGAGAAAATTCAAAACCTAAGATTAATTGTGCCTGGACTAATGAAGCATTTGAGTTATGGTACTTGCTTCATTTTAGTTACTATAACACAGGGGTTTCAAGAGATCAGTATCAAAAACTACTTGAACGGGAGATTATTCAATTCTCTGGAAACAGTGGTTATAAATATCGAAAGAACTCAACAGAGATGTATGAATTACTTAATCGTTTTGGAAATCAAATTTTTGCAATTGAGAATTCTGAGAGATTAGACAATTTGTACGATGATGATAGATTTGCTGGTCATAATCCTCGTACAAAAGTTCACGTTTTAATCAAGGAATTAATTGAATTGACAGAAAAATATGCTACCCAGCACCAAATATAGTGTATTTGGCAGATGGCGCTATAATGTGAATGGTTGAATTAATTAGCCTTTGTAATAACTTGAATAATTGGAGAAATAAATGCCAAATTCAAAATGTTCAGAGCAGATTGTCTACTTTTATCCCTGATAACCAAATATATTTTTAAAATGAAAAAAGGGTTACTTCTTCTGTTTTCAGGATTGTTTTCGATGGCAACACTTTTTGCCGGATCGGTTACCCGCCAACAGGCCGAAACGCTGGCCATTAATTTCTGGGAATCGAATGTGTTGATGAAGTCTGTCGCCGGTGGCTTTACGCCTGAAGTTGGCGACATCACCCCCATCGAGGACGATAAACAAGTAGTTTATTTTCAAATAAATATGAACCCTGATGGCTGGATCATGGTTTCTGCCACCGATGCAGCGCAACCCATTTTGGCTTATTCACCTACAGGACAAATTGATTTGCAAAATATGCCTGCCAATGCAGCCGCATGGTTGTCTCAATATCAGAAAGCATTGAATGAAATCATACAAAACGACCTCCCAGGCACTTTGGATATCCTTCAAAAATGGGAAGAACTCCTTTCCATGGAAGCCGATTCCACTAATCGTTCTACATGGTCGCGCGGCGTGGAGCCTTTGCTCACCACCAACTGGGATCAGGGGCGTTATTATAACGAAATGTGCCCCTCTGATCCTGCCGGTCCGGGAGGGCATTGCTATGCGGGTTGTGTGCCCACCACGCTCGGACAGCTTTGCAACTATTTCCGCTGGCCCGAAACAGGAATTGGCGAGTATTCCTATGATGATCCGGTTTATGGAACCCTGTCGGCTGATTTTGGAAATACCACTTACCATTGGGATGAAATGGCGGTTTCGTTGCACAATTCTAACCTCGCTGTTGCTGAATTGTTGTATCATCTGGGAGTTGCCTGCGATTTGGTTTATGGACCCGATGGTTCGGGAATGTACAACCACAAAGCCGCCTACGCCTTGCGTACCTTCTTTAAATTTGCACCAGAAACCCAATATGTCTTCCGCGACAGCACCAACATGGAGTGGGACAGCCTGATCGTTTCACATCTTAACAGGAATATTCCCATGTATTATGCCGGCTGGTCGGTGCCCAACATCAACGGACATGCTTTTGTGTGCGATGGTTATCAGGATGAACACTTTTTCCATTTTAACTGGGGCTGGAGTGGTTCGTATGATGGCTATTTTTATACGGATGCCCTGAATC
>PCUL01000181.1:0-80 GCA_002771745.1 Bacteroidetes bacterium CG18_big_fil_WC_8_21_14_2_50_41_14 | reverse complement strand
ATTCCGGGGTGCAACTTCCTGACGATCTTGTGGTTGAAAGTGAACAGGCTTTCATTGAGTTTCAAACGCAATCAGTTTCC
>PCUL01000259.1 GCA_002771745.1 Bacteroidetes bacterium CG18_big_fil_WC_8_21_14_2_50_41_14 | reverse complement strand
CATGATCAGGATATGGCTGGCACGGATGTCTTTCAACAGTCGGTTGTAGGCTTCCTGCAACAGCGCTTCGTTCACTTTTTCATCAACAAAATAGGGCTTGGCCAATTGGGTACGATAGCCTTCCAACTCTTTAACAAAAGCAGATATGGTGTCCATCTTCAAGGACTCAGCTTCCATCACCTTCAACTTAAAGTTGACAAACAGGTCGAGGTATTCTTTTACAGATTCCCGGTAGGTGGTGTCGGCCAATGCATTGTTTTTCTGGTAAACCTTCATAAATTCAGCCACCGAAACTGTTTCATCACCAATGGTAACGAGCGTTTTTTTATCAAGGGAACTTTGTGCCATCATCGCGTTGGCCGAAAAAGCCACCAGGATTACGAGTACAGTTTTAAGAAAATGTTTCATCATTCTATTAAGAAATTTATTTGTTTAAACTAGCTATTTCTACTATAATTGGGTGCTTCGCGCGTGATGGTGATGTCATGGGGATGACTTTCGGTGACACCCGCGGACGTAATTTTAATGAACTTGGCATGTTGAAGATCCTGGATGGTGTGTGAGCCTGTATAGCCCATGCCGGCACGAAGTCCGCCTACCATTTGCGTGATCATCTCGTTAAGTGAGCCTTTAAAAGGTACCCTCCCGACAATGCCTTCGGGAACTAACTTCCTGATGTCGTCTTCGGCATCCTGGAAGTAACGGTCCTTTGATCCCTGGTTCATGGCTTCTACCGATCCCATACCTCTGTACGACTTAAACTTACGTCCGTCGAAGATGATGGCTTCACCCGGTGCTTCATCCACTCCTGCAAAAAGCGATCCGGCCATAATGGTGTCGGCACCAGCTGCAATGGCTTTTACAATGTCGCCAGTATAGCGGATGCCACCATCGGCTATCACCGGAATTTTACTGCCGCGAAGGGCTTTGGCCACATCATATACAGCCGTCAGCTGGGGTACACCGACACCTGCAATCACACGGGTGGTGCATATTGATCCCGGTCCAATGCCCACTTTAATGGCGTCGGCACCTGCTCCCACCAGGTCGATGGCTGCTGCTGCCGTAGCGATGTTGCCTGCCACCAGGTCGATTTGAGGAAAATGAATTTTGATGGCGCGTACCATGTCGAGAACGCCTTGTGAATGACCGTGAGCCGTGTCCACCACAACGGCATCAACTCCGGCTGCCACCAGTGCTTCAACACGGTTCAGCGTGTCGGATGCGATGCCCACGGCTGCAGCCACACGCAAGCGTCCACTGGAATCTTTGCAGCTGTTGGGATGTGCTTTAATTTTTATAATGTCCTTATAGGTAATCAATCCCACCAGTTTGTATTCCTGATCGACAACGGGGAGTTTCTCGATGCGGTACTTTTGCAGTATGTCTGCTGCCACCTCGAAGTTGGTGAACTCGGTGGTGGTAACCAGGTTTTCGGATGTCATTGCCTCGGCAATGGGTTTGGAGGGGTCGCGTTCAAAGCGAAGGTCACGGTTGGTGACGATACCTACCAGCTTATGGGTTTCATCAACCACCGGTATGCCCCCGATGCCGAACTCCGACATGATGTTTAATGCATCCTGCACCAGTGCCTCCCGGTTGAGGGTGATGGGGTCGATGATCATGCCGTTTTCGGCCCGTTTTACCTTGCGTACCTCGATGGCCTGTTTTTCGATGCTCATATTTTTGTGGATCACCCCGATGCCGCCCTCCTGCGCCATGGCAATGGCCATCTTGGCGTCGGTTACCGTGTCCATGGCGGCTGACACAACGGGTATCTTGAGCGTGATATTGCGCGAAAACCGAGTTGTCAGATCCGTTTCACGAGGGAGAACCGTAGAGTGTGACGGAACCAGAAGGACGTCATCGTAAGTCAACCCTTCGCCAACAAATTTATCCGTATCAAATGACATATGATTTCTGTTAAAATTGCACAAAAGTATCAAAATTCTTGCTAAAGGCCTTGCTTATTTTCCAAGTTAAACACTTTTAACAGATATTAAGATAGTTATGAGAATGGGTAAGCGGATACGGGATTCCTGGAGATTAGGAAATAAATCTGATTGACTTGCGGTCGGCAGTCGGCTAAAGCCAGACTGCAATGGATGTCCAATAGACACGTTCATTGTCGATG
>PCUL01000125.1:5188-14236 GCA_002771745.1 Bacteroidetes bacterium CG18_big_fil_WC_8_21_14_2_50_41_14 | reverse complement strand
AAAGTCAAATCTATCTTGGCTTTGATATTAAACTGGACAATCGGGTCATTACCCATACTGAATACCTGAGGATCGAAGTCTTTAACGGCATCGTCTGGGACACGATTGCAGCCTTTAACAATGATGGTAGCTTTGACTGGGCTTCCTACCACATACCTATTTCCCTGTATGCTTTTGGAAACCTGTTTCAGGTGCGCTTTGTTGCCAGTGGGGAAAACTCGCACAACATCAATTCCTGGGGCATCGATAACATCGAAATTTATCAGACATGTGACCCACCAACCGATCTGTACTGTTCTGGATATAACCTTGAAGATATCCTGATTACCTGGAATGCCCCAGTTGAACCTTCATTAGCTGAGTGGATTTATTATGATGATGCTACTATCGAATATGTGTGGGGGTCAGAAACAGAAGACTGGTCTTCAGACCAGGCCATTCGTTTTACCTGGGATCAACTTATTGGAATGAATGGGGCGGCCATCACTAAAATCAAGGTTTTTATTGATTCCCGTTTATTAGGAGTTGGGACAATCCATGCGAAAATTTGGCAGGGTACCGATGCTGCCAACCTGATTTATGAGGAAGATATTACTGCTCAAATAACACATGGCGATGATTTTAATCAAATTACTCTGGCTACACCTGTACCCTTTGATAATGCGCAGGAGCTTTGGGTAGGTGTTCAAACCAGTGGTCCACCCGATAGTTTTGGAGTCGGGATTACAACCGATATGGGATCATGGGATGAAAATGCAGATTTACTCAATCGGGGTAATGGCTGGGAACACATACAAAATTTAGGCATTTATAACCGGGCCTGGTTACTCAGAGCCTTTGTAACTTCCACCTTCCAGACCAAATGGTTAGGACACTTCGAGGAAAATAATGATTTGAGTGCTTCGGGGTCATTTGTTCCTCTACTCAATGAAATTTCATTATCAAAGGAACCTACAACCAGAAACCTGTCCGGATTTAACATCTATCGAAAGTTTGATTGGGGAGACTTCGAGATGTATCGATTTATACCCGCCATCGACAGTGTTGTCGCACAATCGTTTATCGATACTGATGTTAACTTTTATTATTCCAACGGTTATTATTACCAGATAACTTGCGTTTGGGAAGGGCCAACGGATTATTGCGAATCAGTACCTGGATTGAGTTTTGGAGGAGAAGATTACGTTGGTATTTATATCCCAGTGGACATTCACAATTACAGGGCGGATGGTGTGAACCTCTACCCTAATCCAACCAATGACAAAGTGAGCATCATATCAAGTGTCTCAATGAAAGAAGTAACCCTAATAAACTATTCAGGACAGGAGGTCTATCAATGGGACATTGCAGGTGAAAATAAAATTGAAATAAATACCTCAACATTACAGCTTGGCATCTACCTGATAAGGATTAAAACCGTTAACGGAATTGTTACAAAACGGGTGGTGATAAATAGGTAAATAGCTAACCCAGCCAGGGTTTGAAACCTAACCCTGCAAGGTTCAGAACCTTGCAGGGTTAGGTTTGTTACGACAATTTCGCTACCAAAAACTCCCGGTTCATGCGGGCGATGTTGGTTACAGAAATTTCTTTTGGACATTCGGCTTCGCAGGCATAGGTGTTGGTGCAATTCCCAAATCCAAGCTCATCCATCCTGGCTACCATCATTTGTACACGCTCTTTGGCTTCAACCTTGCCTTGGGGCAACAGGGCAAACTGCGATACTTTCGCCGACACAAACAACATGGCCGAAGCGTTTTTACAGGCTGCCACACAAGCACCACAGCCAATACAGGCCGCTGCATCCATCGCCAAATCGGCATTTTGTTTACGGATTGGGATGGCATTGGCATCGGGGACACCGCCGGTAGCAATACTTACAAATCCACCGGCCTGGATGATTTCATCGAAAGCACTCCGGTCAACCATCAAATCCTTAATAACAGGAAAAGGCTTTGCCCGCCAGGGTTCGATGGTTACGGTTTCACCATCCTTAAACCTGCGCATGTGCAACTGACAGGTGGTGATTGCCGTATCCGGACCATGAGGGCGGCCATTAATAAACAGACTGCACATGCCGCAAATGCCTTCACGGCAGTCGTGGTCGAAGGCCACAGGGTCTTCACCTTTGTTTACGAGTTCCTCGTTGAGTATATCCAACATTTCGAGGAAAGAAGCATCCTTTGAAATTTCATGCACCTGATAGTCAACAAATTTACCATCAGCATGGGCGGAGGGTTGTCTCCATATTTTAAGTTTTAAATCCATTGTTCCGGTATTTTATGTTAATTAAGCAGTTTTATAGTTACGTTGTTTCACTTCGATGTTCTCATAGATAAGGGGTTCTTTGTGAAGTTCCGGTACCTGATCATCGCCTTTGTATTGCCAGGCAGCTGCGTACATATATTCATTGTCATTACGCAGGGCTTCGCCTTCAGGAGTTTGGTATTCTTCACGGAAGTGACCTCCGCTCGATTCGTTGCGGTTTAAAGCATCATAAGCCAACAACTCACCCAATTCGAGAAAATCGGCCACCCGCAAGGCTTTTTCCAATTCTACATTCAAACCATCGTTTGTTCCGGGAACTTTAACTTGTTGCCAGAATTCTTTGCGTAAAGCTTTTAACTCTTCAATGGCTTTTTCCAGACCGGCCTTGTTGCGAGCCATGCCCACATTGTCCCACATAATGAGACCCAAACGGCGGTGGAACGAATCTACGGTATGATCGCCCTTTACTGCCAGAAGCTTGTTAATGCGCTCCTGCACTTCTTTCTCAGCGGCTTCAAATTCAGCTGAATCGGTTTTAAAGTGAGGAACTGTAATCTGGTCGGCCAGATAATTCTGCATGGTATAAGGCAATACAAAATAACCATCGGACAAGCCCTGCATCAGCGCCGAAGCTCCCAAACGGTTGGCTCCATGATCGCTAAAGTTGGCCTCACCACCCACAAATAAGCCGGGGATGGTGCTCTGCAATTCATAATCAACCCAGATGCCACCCATGGCATAGTGAATGGCGGGATAAATCATCATAGGTGTTTCGTAAGGGTTGGCATCCATAATTTTGGCATACATCTGGAAGAGGTTTCCATAACGTGCTTCGATCACATTTTTGCCCAGTCGGGCGATGGATGATTTAAAATCAAGATACACGGCCAATCCTGTGGAGCCCACTCCGAAGCCGGCATCACAACGCTCTTTGGCGGCACGTGAAGCTACATCGCGTGGAACGAGGTTGCCAAAAGCAGGATAACGACGTTCGAGATAATAATCACGGTCTTCCTCAGCAATATCGGTGGCTTTTAACTGGCCTTTTTGTATTTTTTCAGCGTCTTCTTTTTTCTTCGGGACCCAGATTCGGCCATCATTACGAAGACTTTCGCTCATGAGTGTCAGTTTCGACTGGTAATCACCGTGAACGGGAATACAAGTGGGATGAATTTGCACGAAGCTTGGATTGGCAAAAAAAGCACCTCTCTTGTAAGCTCTCCATGCGGCACTTCCATTGGAGGTCATGGCGTTGGTACTGAGAAAAAACACGTTGGCATAACCACCAGTAGCCAACAAAACAGCGTGGGCAGCATGACGCTCCAGCTTTCCTGTAACCAGGTTGCGTACGATCACACCGCGGGCGCGTCCGTCAATTTTAACTACGTCAAGCATCTCACGACGGGTGTACATCTTAACCGCGCCTTTGCCTATTTGTTTGCTCAACGCACTGTAGGCGCCCAGCAACAGCTGTTGTCCGGTTTGACCACGCGCATAAAATGTCCGGGAAACCAAAGCACCACCAAATGATCGGTTGTCGAGCAGTCCACCGTATTCGCGTGCAAATGGAACTCCCTGCGCCACACATTGGTCGATGATGCTGTTGCTCACTTCTGCCAAACGGTAAACGTTGGCTTCACGGGCACGGTAGTCACCGCCTTTAATGGTATCATAAAACAGACGGTAGACACTGTCGCCATCGTTGGGGTAATTTTTTGCGGCATTGATCCCACCCTGGGCTGCAATGCTGTGAGCCCGGCGTGGGCTGTCCTGGATACAAAACACACTTACGTTAAAACCAAGTTCTGAGAGACTTGCCGCGGCCGCACCACCGGCTAATCCGGTACCAATGACAATGATATCTACTTTTCGTTTGTTGGCCGGGTTTACCAGGTTTTGATGCGCTTTATAATGAGTCCATTTTTCGGCCAATGGTCCGTTTGGGATTTTTGAATCAAGCTTTGTCATAATATCTTATTTTATAAAATAAATAATTAACGGGATCGACATAAATGCAACTGTGATGATGACAGCAAAGAAATGTCCAAACCCTTTAACAAAAGGCGTGTATTTAGGATGGTTAAGTCCAAGCGACTGAAAAGCCGATTGGAATCCATGATCGAGGTGAAAACCAAGTATCATCAGCGCAATTAAATAGCCAATCACGTAATAAGGCATTTTAAATAGGGCGATCACCAAGGCACCCATATCGTCCACTGATTTACCGTCAACCAGGGTTTTGGGAATTTCGCCGATAATGCCTTTGGCTACTAAAAAGAAATTCACGAAGTGAATGGCAAGGAAAATGAAAATAATGACCCCTGTATGGATCATGTATTTGCTAAAAAAAGATTCTTCTGAAATCGCTTTTACACGATATCCTTTGGGGCGGGCCACCCAATTTTCGATTTGTAGGATGAGGCCGAGGATAATGTGAACTACAAATCCGGCAAACAGGATCCATTGAAATAATTGAATAAACGGATTTGTCCCCATAAAATGGGACGCTTCGTTAAACAGGTTTGTGGTAGGACTGAAAACAAGCAACAAATTGATGCTCAGGTGCACCACTAAAAATGTCATCAGGAACAGGCCCATAAACGACATCCATATCTTCTTGGTAACCGAAGAATAAAATTTACTCATAATTACGCTTTTTATGTGGTTTTTGTAAACGTAGGTGTTAATTATGCCACAAAAATAAGAATCTTTTCAATAAATTTTTTACACACTGTTTATTTTTAACAATGATAAATAGTGTCCGTAACTGATTGCAACCTGCCTGTTCAATCAGAGGTTTAATTAGATTTGTAACCTTAAAACCGGAATCTTATGCGCTATTTGCCCATTCACTCAAAGCTATTCTCAGACAACAGGAACCGATTTGCTAACCTTCTTCCAGCTGAGTCGGTGGCGATTTTTCACTCCAATGAACAGTATCCCCGGAATGGGGATCAGTTTTTTCCGTTTCGTCAACAGTCGGATCTGTTCTACCTATCGGGAGTAGAACAAGAAAAAACCATTCTGGTCGTTGCTCCGGGTGCACCCAACACTCAGCTACAGGAGGTGTTGTTCATTATAAAGAGCAATGAGCTAGTGGCTCAATGGGAAGGGCATAAATACACTGCTGAAGAAACCAGGGCAATCTCAGGTGTTGAGCAAATTCGATTTGTTGAAGATTATGACGCCGTATTACGCGAATTGCTTGCCTGGTCAAAAAATATTTTTCTGAATTTTAATGAATACCCTAAGTTTTTTAGTGAAGTTAATGATAGAAACGAGCGGATTGGGTTAATGCTCAAAGAGAGTTTTCCCTTGCATTCCTATCATCGGTCGGCCCCATTAATCACTCAATTAAGAATGATCAAATCGGAGGAGGAAATCAAGTTGATTCAGGAAGCGTGCGAAATCACCAACAAAGCCTTTCGCAGGGTACTAAACACCATCAAACCCGGCATGAATGAAATGGAAGTACAGGCAGAAATTGAACATGAATTCACCATCAACCGGGCAAATGGTCATGGATATCAGCCCATTATAGCTTCAGGGAAGAATGCCTGCATTTTGCATTATAGTGAGAACGATCAGGAATGCAAGGACGGGGATCTGGTGTTGTTGGACATGGGTGCCGAATATGCGAACTACTCCGCCGACATGAGCCGTACCATCCCTGTCAACGGGCATTTTTCTGATCGGCAACGTGCTTGTTACCAGGCGGTGTTGCGTGTACAACGAGAAGTCATCAAGTTGTATGTGCCCGGAATCAGCATCACCCAAATCAACAGGAGAACGGAGGAGCTGATGGAACAGGAAATGATCGGTCTGGGTTTGTTTACTTTGTCTGAATTGGAGGCTCAAGATCTGAAATCTCCTTTATTTAAAAAATATTTTATGCATGGAACGGCTCATTTTCTTGGTCTCGATGTGCATGATGTTGGCCCAAAAGAGAGCATCCTTTCTCCGGGAATGGTGCTTACCTGCGAGCCGGGAATTTATATCAAGGACGAAAACCTGGGTATCCGCCTCGAGAATGACATCCTGGTTACCGAAGGCGAGCCAATTAACCTGATGGCCAATATTCCAATTGAACCGGATGAAATTGAGGAATTGATGAGGTAAAAGGGTGAGAACTGTTTTGTCGTTCTGAAACCTAACTCCTGTTTAAAACGTCTTACTCCCTTTTCTTTCAAAGGTGATTTCATACCTGGATTGGATTTGATTATTGACAAAAATCATCCCGGAAACGGAAGCTCCCGGGATAAAAAGAGGATAATCGATTTGAAATATCTTAAAAATACAAGCTCAAACCAAAGCTGGGCATAAAGGGCAACTGATAAACCACCTTGCTGGTAATCAGGTCAACATAGAAAACATTCTTGCGGTCATACACATTGGTCACACTCAGGTCGGCCACCAGTTTGGTATTAGCACTCAGGAAGAAGTTTCGTTTCACATCTATATCCAGACGGTGGTACACGGGCAGTCGGCCATTGTATAAATCGCCGTAAATCACGCCGAGATTGCCATTTTCGGTTCCTACGTTTGAATTGATTCCATCCGGAAATGTGAGTGATTCATAAAATCCCTGCGGCTGGGTGAACGGAAAGCCTGTTCCCAGGTTCCAACGAGCACCAAATTCCCACTCAAGCTTTGGACCGGTAATGTAAGAAAATACAAAGTTCACATTGTGGCGGCGATCGAAGTGAGGCGTATAGCTGACCATCTCACCATATTTGTCTTCAAACTGGCGGGTGACGAAACCCAGTGAATAAACCAGCCACACATATACCTTTTTATAGTCATACTTCAGCACCATGTCCATTCCATAGGCATTTCCTTTTTCAAGGATAAAATCTTTATATTCCACCTCAGAAGCTCCCTGAGGTGCCTCCGACTCATTGTACAATTTATTTCGGTTGATGTTGGTAAGCTGTGGAAAATATTTGTAGTATCCTTCCACGTTCAGGCTAATGGAGTTGCTCAGGTCAAACTCGGCACCGAAGATTAAATGATCGGCTTTCTGAATCCTGCTGGTTCTTTTCTTTCCATCAAACTGATCTGGCAGGTTTTCTGGTCCAGAGAGAAATCCATAAAACAAGTTCACCACATCACGATCGGATGAGGCTGCGATAAAATTCTGCGAATAGACGCCACCGGCAAATTTCAACCTAAACCAATCGTTGGCATTGTATTTAATGGCCAACCGGGGTTCAGGACTGGCTTCGGCCAGAGAGGCATACCATTCCAGGCGAAAGCCCGGTTCAATAATAAACTTGTTCACGATAAACTTGTATTTGGCATATAAACCAAGCTGTGTAGTGTTTTCGGTTTGATTAATTTCCGCATTAACAAAATTCTTAAACAGATATTCAGTGCGGTATCCTTCGAGTTCAACACCATATTTCAATTCATTTTTACCCATGAAATAAGTAAAATTGATGGCTGCATTGAATCCGCTGATCGCACTTTTTCTGTCGTTAAGCGTGGTTGATTTTACCATGGTCTCGTACTTGGAATAGGCCACAATTCCTTCGATGAGTACAGGTGCTTTACCGGGTATGACCACAAAACTCGAACCTCCCCCAAACGAATTCCAGCCAAAATCGGAAATAGCCTTATAGTTGCTTACGTTGTCGGTGAAATTAAATCCAAAGAGGCTTATCTTGCTGCCATTGGCTGCATTGAGAGTTACTTTTCCGTAGATATCGGCAAAATTAAACGGGAGCCCGTCTTTATCAACATAGTTGTAAAAAACCTTGGAACTTTCGGCCAGATATGAATTTTTAAAGGACAAAACAAAAGAAGCACTTCCCTCGTTTGGTGAATTTTGCTTTTTTATGGGGCCCTCAATCATCGCCCGGGCACCAAAAGTGGATCCGCCAACTACACCCGACAGGTGTTTTTTGTTCCCGTCCTTCGTAGTAATATCCATGACGGATGAAATTCGTCCCCCATATTCGGCATTGTATCCCCCGGTATAAATAGAAGCATTGCGGATTAAATCGGTTTCAAAAACGGAAAACAGCCCGATGGAATGAAACGGATTGTAGATGGTCATCCCATCCAACATCACCTTATTTTGAATGGGAGATCCCCCACGGATATAAAACTGCCCACCCTGATCGCCTGTGAAAACAACTCCCGGAACTACTTGTAAATATTGAGCAAAGTCAGCCTGTCCTCCCACGCTTGGAATTTGCTTGATGTCTTTGGGCGAAATCTTGACCACTGACATCTTGGTTTCTGTCCGGGCTTCCGTGCGTTCGGCGCTCACCGTTACCGTCTCCAGATTAAAAGAACCTTTTTTTACAAACAGCTTTTTATTGAGCAATGCTCCTTTTGACAAGGAGATCAATTCACTGATGGTATCAAATCCAAGGTAAGTGACCATGAGTGTATAGTCGCCGGGAGGGATTTTTGAAATTAAAAAATACCCGTTTATATCAGTAGAAGCGCCAAAGTTGGTTCCTTTGAGCACCACGTTGGCAAAAATGGCAGGTTCGCCCGATTCTTCCTCATACAAAAACCCCCGAACGGTTGCCTCCTGGGCTTTTAATGAAACTTGTGTGATCGATAGGCAAAAAACAAATAAAAATACAAGAAGGGTTCTAATTTTCATAATCGCAAATTATGTTTATTCAAAGAAACGTGCAAAGTAACCAAAAAGTGTGATGCAAAACAGGTTTTTTTTATGGTTTTATAATTAAATGAGTCCGGTCTAAAAAGGTGAATCATAAAAATAATTGAAAATCAGAATGAACCCCTCCCGATATTGACATC
>PCUL01000125.1:0-5168 GCA_002771745.1 Bacteroidetes bacterium CG18_big_fil_WC_8_21_14_2_50_41_14 | reverse complement strand
GCCACTTCCCCTTTAGGGGATTCCTGCCTGCCGGTAGGCAGGGAGGGGTAAAAGTGGCTGAAATCGTTCTATTACCTTTTTAGACCGGACTCATTAAATAAAACTGAAAAGCATTCTCCTGGCGCACAAAAAAAACGGCGCTTTCAAAAACTTTTGAAAACGCCGCCAAGCCCACAAGTAATATTGTATTTCAGGTTTCTGGTATTAATATCTAATCACCGAATAATTCGATACGGCTGCGTTTACGTCCATATAGATTTTATTGGTAGCTTCCTCGAAATTCCCGGTACGGTACAAACCATGCTCTACCTGATTAAAACCCGAGATGGTCCTGCCTGATAGCACGGTGCTGATTTTCAATTCACACCCGGATGATTCGGGTACTCTTAATTCGATGGAGGAAGCACCTGCCTCAATTTCTACATAAGTAGCAGGGTATTGATCGCCCAGTTTTATGTTGATGTCGGCAGCTCCACCTTCCATTCTAAACGATTTCAATTGAAAAGGGCTCAAATCGAGGTTCACTTCTGCCGCACCTATTTCAAAATCCATGTCCCAAACCGGTTTTGAATTCAGCTGAATATCGACGCGGTTATTCTTTTTGGAATTGAGGCGGACGCCATCTTCCATCATAATTCGCACTTCTGTCAGGCTATCCTCTTGCTTTACAATATATTTATAGTGGACCAGTGAACCGCTTTTAACAAAATTCACTAATTGATTACTGGTTTGATATAAGGTAAATGAACCAGCTGCCATTTCCATATCCAGTGAAGCCATCGACATGGTGTCGTTGTATGGAACCTGAAATTCCTGATTGACGGCATGCGAATTAATTTCGGTGTAGTTGTCTTCTTCAATACGCCAGCGAACATTGTCGTTCAACATGTAATAAATACTTCCTACAAGTACCACCACGACAAACCCAATTTTAATTATGTCTTTTATGGGCAGGATAGAGATTCCCCAGAGGATAAAAATCACAGGCCACAAGCGCCACATATTGTACCAGTCGAAATCGAGGATGTTTAGATTTTCAAGTGTAAACAGTATCCCTAAAAAGATCAGGATAATTCCCCAAAAAATATTTCTAAATTTCATTACTTTGGTTTTTAGAGTTTTTAAATAAGTCTGGTTTTATAATAATAATGCCTAAGGCGATCAGGATAAGCGGCCACAAAGAAGTGACGTTGTACCATGGCATCAGGCGATCGATAAGAAATAATAAGCCAACAAAAATAAGTACTATGCCAACAATAAGTCCGGTATTCGACTGACGTGAGGTTTCAATCGGCATGAATGTTTCATCCGATTTAACTCCGGCATTTTCGGCACTTTTATAGTGAGTGGATGCATGACGATACATGTCGTTGGGATTGCTCACCTGAATAGGCACAACAATCCAAAGCACGATATAAATCAGTACGCCACCGCCGCCAAAAAGAGCCACCAGGACGAACAAAACCCTGACCAATACAGGGTCGATGAGAAAATAATCAGCCAGCCCGGCTGCAACTCCACCAATTACTTTGTGGGTTGAGGAGCGATAAAGTCTTTTTGAAGTTTCCATTTTTTTATTGATTGAATTACGAATTCTGATTTTTAATTGATTTCAGAGGCAAATGTAGGGCGTATTGTAAACCTGGCAAACAACATTTCGGCGAACAGGGGGTTTTCTTCGGTGAATCACTTTGAAGAAATTGCCAAAGGAGCACACGTAAAAACAAAGCAAGATAAATAATAATAACACACTGTGGAAAAACAAGTCAACACGAGCATATTTCTTCTCCCCGGACAAAAACATAGTACTAAACCAATCAGTTAAAATCGTATTTTTGCCCCTATGAAAGAGATCAGGAATTTTTGCATCATTGCCCATATCGACCACGGTAAGAGTACGTTAGCCGACAGGCTGCTGGAACTGACCGGCACTGTGTCGGGCCGGGACCAACAAGCTCAGGTCCTCGATGATATGGATATTGAGCGTGAACGTGGCATCACCATTAAAAGTCATGCCATCCAAATGGATTACGAAAACAACGGCCAGCATTACGTGTTCAACCTGATTGACACTCCCGGACATGTAGATTTCTCCTATGAAGTTTCCCGATCGATTGCTGCCTGCGAAGGTGCTTTGCTGGTAATTGATGCAACCCAGGGCATACAGGCACAAACCATTTCGAACCTGTACCTGGCCATCGAAAACAATCTGGAAATAATACCGGTTTTAAATAAAATGGACATGGAAAACGCCATGCCCGATGAAGTAAAGGACCAGATTGTGGATTTGCTTGGCTGCCAATACGAGGATATTCTAGAGGCCAGCGGTAAAACAGGGTATGGGGTGGATAAAATTTTAGAAGCCATTATTACCCGCATCCCAGCGCCAAAAGGAGAGGAAGAAGCTCCATTACAAGCCTTGATTTTCGATTCTGTTTTCAACTCTTTCAGAGGCATTATAGCTTATTTCAGGATATTCAGCGGTGAAATCCGCAAAGGCGACCAGGTAAAATTTGTGAACACCGGCAAAAAGTACGAGGCCAACGAAATTGGGGTGCTACGGCTTAAACCCGAAGCGCGCGATATATTGCGAACAGGGGATGTGGGATACATTATATCAGGAATAAAAACGTCAAAAGAAGTAAAAGTGGGCGATACCATCACCCACGTGGAACGCCCGTGTAAGCTGGCCATTGATGGTTTCGAGAATGTAAAACCCATGGTGTTTGCGGGTATCTATCCCATCGATAACGAAGAATATGAAGAACTCCGCTCTTCCATGGAGAAACTCCAGTTGAACGATGCCTCCCTTACTTTTGAACCGGAATCTTCCCTTGCGTTGGGGTTTGGGTTCCGTTGTGGATTTTTGGGGTTGCTGCACATGGAAATTGTGCAGGAGCGCCTCGAACGGGAGTTCGACATGAATGTGATTACCACCATGCCCAACGTGTCGTACCGGGTTGTTACCAACAAAAAAGAAATCATCGAAGTTCATAACCCATCCGGATTGCCCGAGCAAAAATATATCGACCACATAGAAGAACCCTATATCAGGGCGCAAATTATTACACGCACCGACTATATTGGTTCTATTATCAAGTTGTGCCTCGACAAGCGGGGTGAATTAAAAGGTCAGACCTACCTGACCACCAGCCGCATCGAATTGACGGTGGACATGCCTTTGGGTGAGATCGTGTTCGATTTTTACGACAAGCTAAAAAGCATCTCGAAAGGATACGCATCATTCGATTATCATGTTACCGGATATAAGCCTGCACAACTGGTGAAACTGGACATTCTCTTAAATTCAGAACCTGTGGATGCCTTATCTGCTCTGATACACGTGGAAAACGCCTATGATTTTGGAAGGAGGATTTGTGTAAAATTAAAGGACCTCATTCCGCGGCAACAATTTGATATTGCCATCCAGGCGGCCATCGGGGCTAAAATCATTGCACGCGAAACCATCAAGGCAGTCCGCAAAGATGTTACAGCCAAGTGTTATGGAGGTGACATCACGCGGAAGCGGAAACTGCTCGAAAAACAGAAAAAAGGAAAGAAACGCATGCGCCAGGTAGGCAATGTGGAAGTTCCTCAACAGGCTTTCCTTGTGGTACTGAAGCTAAACGATTAGGATTTATAGAACACGGGTGACACGGGTTGTACAGATTATCACGGGTAATATTATATGCATATTGGTGGGTGTTGTAATAACACTATTTGACTTATTTGCTTGTTAAGTTCTTAAAAAAGGCAAACAAAATTACTATTAACCATGCAAATTCAAATTTATATTTTACATTTGCATGGATGATAATTTTGTATACCTATGTATGTCCAGCGAAAAATAGAAACAACTATTTTAAAAGCACTAAAAAATAATCCTGTTGTCGCATTGATAGGACCACGTCAAAGCGGAAAATCAACATTAGTTAAACATTTAATCGACGGCAACAAAAACAGTATATACCTGGATTTGGAACGCCCTTCTGACTTACAAAAACTGGAAGACCCTGAATGGTTTTTTACTACTCAAAAAGGGAAATTGATTTGTTTAGATGAAATTCAACGCAAACCTGAATTATTTCCAGTGATCAGAAGTCTTTCAGATGAATGGAATGTGAATGGATCATTTTTAATCCTTGGATCGGCTTCCCGAGAACTTCTGCAACAGAGTTCAGAATCGTTGGCAGGGAGAATTACCTACAAAAAGTTGATGCCATTTTTGTGGGACGAGATAAAGGATTTTGATTCACTTGAGAAATATTTTGCTCATGGAGGATTTCCAAGAAGTGCACTGGCACAAGATAGTGAAACATCCTATGAGTGGCGCAATAACTTTATTTCTACTTTCTTAGAACGCGATTTACTGCAATGGAGGGGGGTTACTCCGGTAACCATGCAACGACTGTGGAAAATGTTGGCTCATTTAAACGGTCAAACAGCTGATTACTCCAAATTGGCTAAATCTTTGGGTGTTTCCGCTGTCACTGTTAAAAATTACATCGATTTACTGGAAAGCACTTTCATGGTTGACGTAATACCTCCATATTTTTCAAATCTGGGAAAACGTCTCGTAAAAGCACCTAAAATTTATATTACCGATTCCGGGATTACCTCCACCCTATTGGAATTGCATAATTTTGAGGAAATGGCAGGTCATCCTTCATTTGGCAGCATCTGGGAACAAATTGTTTTATCAAACATGAAAGAACTATTTCCTGAAGCTTCATTTTATTTTTATAGAACGAGCAATGGTGCAGAGGTAGATTTTGTGATGAAAATAAAAGAACTGGTATTTACGATCGAATGTAAAGCCTCAGTCGCCCCAAAACTTTCAAAAGGCCACTTTTATGCCTGCCAGGATATTCACCCTTCACACTCTTTCGTGGCAGCCCCAATAAAAAAAGGCTGGGCCATGAAACCCAAAATTGATGTTGTTTCCTTAAGTGAACTGGAAACAAAACTCAGGGACATGACCGCTTGAGTAGGCGGTTTATAAACGATTAAAAATATTCTTCTCAATCTGTAACATTTTCCATGCTTATCCGTCACAGGTGTTATGGAAGTTTTTTACTTTTAGCGCATGACTGTCAGTGAATATAACAACTGCGTAGATGAACACAGCGACGGAGTTTTCCGGTTCCTGCTGAAAAACACGGGCGACA
>PCUL01000436.1:426-2417 GCA_002771745.1 Bacteroidetes bacterium CG18_big_fil_WC_8_21_14_2_50_41_14 | reverse complement strand
ATAAACTGAAAGGGCTGATCATCCATCAATTGCATCAGTTGGTTTGACTTTGCAATAATGGAAGGTCGCCTGCCCCATGAGATGAGTGCGGTGATAAAAGCTGAAATCTCAATATCTTCTTTACAGTCAAAGTTTTTAGGAACTGAGATTGGATCGTGTTGAATGAACTCAGGTCTGCAATACTGATTGTACTTGATGTCTAAAAAATATTTGATGTCATCTGTGAATTTCATACAGTTTAAATCGATTTTAAATAGCAATATAATTACCTTTGTGCAAATAACATAAAATTTAAACTATGAAAAGGGTTACATTATTTATTCTGGCCATTTTTGTCGGGTTACTCTTCATCGGCGCCAGCCTTAACCAACCGAAACAACATCCTTTAAGCAGCACTCAGGATACTGGTTTTGAGATTCCTCAGGATGTGCAGGAGATCCTTGACAATTCATGTATGGGCTGTCACAAATCAGATTCAAAAAATGACAAAGCCAAGAAGAAACTGATGTTTGATCGACTGGGTGAATTGACAAAAGCCAGACTGGTTGGAAAACTAACTGAAATTTCCGAAATTGTTAACAAAGGTGACATGCCTCCAAAAAAAATTCTTGATGAATATCCAGATATGGCACTCACAAATGAAACAGCTAAAATCATCTCCGACTGGGCTGATAACCAGGCCAATTCATACTTAAAATAACACACCATGAAAAAGAACCTTTTGTTTTTACTTGCCATACCTTTTGGAGCACTCCTATTCGCCTTTCAATCTCCTGATCAGTTAATAAACAGCAGTGATCAGAAATTAGAAGTTCCTGAAAATGTACAGAATATCATTAGCACATCCTGCATGCCTTGCCACAGCGATCAGGCTTGCTGGTTAACACGGTTCAGGCCCAAATCAAAGCTCAACTTCGATGATCTGGCAAATCTTACCAAAGCTAAGCAGGTGAACAGGTTACATAAAATTGCGGATGAAGTGAAGGAAGGCAGGATGCCAAAAAAGTCTTACGTTAAAAAGCACCCTGAAATTGCTTTGTCTGCCGACAACAAGGCCACCTTAATCAATTGGGCTGAAAAACAGGCCGACAGGTTAGTGGGAGAATAGTTTGGGATAGTTAGTATCTGCAAGAAAACCCCAGAATTTCGATTTTTAACAAAAGTGGTTTTCTTTCAAGCACCATTTAAGTGGTGATATGCATGTGTATGCAATTTCACATTACCCCATAAAATGTTAAGATAGTGGATAAACAGAGAAAGAAGGAACTTAAAAAAGAATACTTACGACAAGAATTGATTAAACAATCTCAAAGTGACGATGAGATTATGGCAAACATTGCGAGATTAAAACTTGGTATTCCATTGGCAAGTCTTGACAAGAATTCTTTATCGAAATTAAATGATGCAGATTTGGAAGGGAAGCTGCTATTTAAAATTGAGGAACTCATCTCAAATCGTTTGAAATCTGATAGATCAAAATACGAAGTATCAATTGTAGAGAGTTTATCTAAAGAATTTAAATTGATCTATTATTCGGATTTACTCCATGGAAATATTTTTAATGGAGGTTTTGAGAGTTATTATGTTAATACTGCTGGCTGCTATATCTTAGACACAATTGAGGTATTAAGAATCCTAAACTATACCGAAATAATCAACTTGCTAGAAAAATCAATTGGCTTATTTATTCAAATGACCAAAAGTGACAAAGGAGGCTATTTATCTGGGGATATTAACTTTTGGAAGCAAAATTCGGAGAAGATTGATAATTCATATTTTCAAAAGCAGGCGAAAAGTTTAAACTTTGATATGCTTGACACGGAATTCTATGAAATTGAGCATGAATTCACCAAGAAGAGAATCGAGTTTATTAGGAGCAACTTGTCTAATTATGAGATATAAACTGCACACAGCTGCATATACTTTATAGCTAGTTATACTCTGAATATGAAGATATTAGTTCCAAATAAAAATCATTGTGGACATAAAGA
>PCUL01000436.1:0-398 GCA_002771745.1 Bacteroidetes bacterium CG18_big_fil_WC_8_21_14_2_50_41_14 | reverse complement strand
TTCCAAAAGAGATCAATAAAAATGCTCACATTTACTTGGCAATCAAACCGGACTTTTTTTACAACAGCTTGTGTGTGAATTTGTAATTCACATTTCTTTCAGCCAGACCGGCCAAAATATAGTCGACGGAACCATCTTCCAACGCTAGTTTTTCGGGCAATGTGACGCCCTTTTTCAACGTTTCTGAACTCATTAACCACCGCAATGCCACCGAAGCGGCATAACCAGTGGTGCGTGCCATGCTATGTACATTTGAGATGGGATCATATTCATCATGTAAATCGCATACAAATTGATGCCGGACACCATTCATACTGCCTTCCACTACAATCCTCATGATGGTCATATCTTCTTCACCTTTATGAAGTTTCCACTGATCGAACAGCAATTGCGAAGTC
>PCUL01000078.1 GCA_002771745.1 Bacteroidetes bacterium CG18_big_fil_WC_8_21_14_2_50_41_14 | reverse complement strand
CGATAACTGTCTCATTAACACTGTTGGACTAAATGAAAATAACACACGAATTAACCACTCAGTTTGCCCTAATCCATTCACTCAAACTACAGTAATAAATTTCGACTATTCAAGTTCACAAACTTACGGGCTTCAAATTATCAATTCAACGGGACAAGTAGTACAGAAAATCAATCAAATAAACTCCGGCAAAATAGAAATATCAGGAAACCAACTTAATTCAGGAATCTATTTTTATCTACTTACTAACGATAAAAATGAAATTGTAAGAGGAAAATTAATAAAAAAAGAATAAAGCCCGGCATGTAACATATACTTTATGGCTGGGTTAGTTTGAACCTGCCTGCCGCAAGCAGGTATGAACATGTTAGAAATAAATATTAATCATCGTGGACAGAAAGATTTAACTTTTAAAGTCAGCCACAAAGCAGATGCTTCCAGCGAGCAGAACTCCAATTAAGTATCAATGCTTTTAGTAAAAAAACCAGAGATAACTCCACAAAATTGATAATTTAGCAGAAAACATAAATCAGTAAAAATCATAACCCAATAATAAAGCTAACCTGAAAGTTTAAATAGCATATGAAAAATTACCTGACGATCAACTCTTATGGCAAATGGGAAATTATTGAACATGATGTTTCAAGCATCACATTCAGATCGAGCAGGAGTGACTATAGATACGTGTACAGACTAACAAGAAAATAAACAACCTGGGGTGAAAGTGAGAATTCAAAGTTAACCAATTGATTATAAATATCATTCAAAATTTGAAAAAGTGAAAATAGTACTTACAACAATGATAATAGTAGCAGCTACCTTACTAAATGGACAGGATAAAGTTAGCGAAGGTTCAGGGGAAGTGACAGAGGTGCAAATTACGGAAGTCAACAATGAGTGGGGCAGGCTTGGAGAAAACAGCATTTCTTTATCAGATGAAAAAATAGATACTCGTGGCCAAGCATACAGGAACGAAATTCAGGGAAGTGAGGTTGGGGATACCTTGCTATTTGAAAAAATAACCAAACGAAACAACAAGGTGTTTATCTACTCAGAAAATACCAACGCCATCATCCATGCAACAAATGCAATTGAAAAATGGGGCTATTGGAGGGTCACAAAAAACAAGGAAGAAGCCGACTTTATTTTGAAATTTAATGTTCGCTTTGCCGGATTAGGAGATGCCTGGGGTTATGCCCAATTCATTGCTCCTGATAACAACACGGTTTTAAAGACCACCAAGGAAGTAAACACAATGACAGGTTGGGACCTCAACACCAAAAGAGGAGTGATTAATAAAATTGTAAGAAAAGAAATAAAACCGATGTTTGAGATCAGATAGAAAAAATAAAATGAGGACGGTCAAAAAAGGTGAATCATAAAAATAATTGAAACTCTGTTTTCACCACCTGCATAGCGACAAGCAGAGAGAACTAGCTATTAGCTAATTTGGAATGCGGACACTCCACGAAATATCGTACTTTTGATAAAACATAATAGTACAGTAATATGGAACTTTTGAAGATCTTACGAGAAGAAAAGTCAATTGGTTTAAAGGGTGGAATATATCATCGAACACAAATAAAACTTGCATATAATACAAATCGAATTGAGGGCAGTAAGTTATCCGAAGAGCAAACAAGATATATTTATGAAACAAATACTATTTTTATAGAGAATGGTGAAACTACAGTAAATGTGGATGATATTGTAGAAACTGTAAACCATTTTTCTTGTTTTGATTATATGTTAGATATTGCAGATGAACCCATATCAGAGGAACATATCAAAAGATTTCATTATTTGTTAAAAATCAACACATCAGATTCTAAAAAATCGTGGTTCAGGGTTGGAGATTATAAGCTGAAGCCTAATATTGTTGGAGGCATAGAAACATCTCTGCCATTTAATGTCTCAATTGATATGAAAAATTTGATAGAAGCATACCTCAATAAGAGAATAATTACAATAAACGACATCATTGATTTTCATTATGAGTTTGAAAATATACATCCATTTCAGGACGGAAATGGTCGTGTTGGTCGACTTATAATCTTCAAAGAATGCTTAGCAAATAGCATTATTCCATTTATTATAGAAGATGACCACAAATTTTTCTATTACAGGGGATTATCTGAATATCTGAAGGTGAAAGGTTATTTGACAGATACCTGCCTTTCAGCACAAGACAAATACAAGAAAATATTAGACTACTTTTTACCCAAATCATAAAAATTAAAACTAAATAAAATATCGTAAAAATTGATGTCCGCCTCAAGAACGAAACGGCGTGGCTTACGCAAAAGGCCATAGCAGAGCGTTTCCTTCAACTTGATGTTTTCACCGTTTCAAGGCTTTTTACATCATCCACCTATTCATCCTATGTGAATTGGCTACTCTGGTTTTAGTGGATTTACCCGTGGGAAGCGTAAGTCGGTTGCCGACCACTTTTTAAACAATAATTCATTCCTGCGCTGGAGGTGAGTAAAATTTTAATGTAACTTTACAACGGTTTGTTTGATTAAACTCAGAAACCACAAGAAACATGGCTTTTAGCTAATTCATTTAACACTTTTAACATGAAGATCATCTGTATTGGTAATTACCCGCCACGCAAATGTGGCATTGCCACTTTCACGGAAAACCTGGTGAAGTCGATTATCCAGGCAGCTACCGATCATTCCCTGAACCTCGAGGTGGAGGTAATTGCCATGAACGACCATCACCAACAGTATGACTATCCAGGGATTGTAAAACTCACCATCAACGATCAGGAAAAAGAAGATTATATCAGGGCAGCCAACTTCATTTCTGCTTCAGGTGCAGATCTTTGTCTTTTTCAACACGAGTATGGAATTTATGGAGGCGATAGCGGGCTACTGATCCTGGGACTGCTAAAAAGAATTAAAATACCTGTGGTTTCAACATTTCACACGGTATTGCTCAATCCTTCCTTTCATCAAAAAGAGGTACTGATCAGGATAGCAGACTATTCTGAAAAAATTGTCATCATGAATTCCATGGCCATTGGTTTTTTAAATGAGGTTTATGGAATCCCGTTATCTAAAATCGTAAAAATCGAACACGGGGTTCCTGATTTTGGGCGTCTTAGCCAAGCCAAAGTTAATCGGCCAAAGAGCTGGACAAGCCGAACAGTGTTGCTCACTTTTGGATTGATTGGCCGAAACAAGGGCATTGAAACGGTTATCAAGGCCCTGCCTTATATAGTGAAAAAACATCCCGGAGTTCTATATGTGATTTTAGGTAAGACCCATCCCCACGTTGTGAAATATGCAGGTGAAGAATACCGCGAATACCTTGAAGGCCTTACCCACGAGCTTGGTTTGGATGAGCATGTTGAATTTCTTGACCAGTATGTTTCCGAAGAAGAGTTAACCAATTATCTTCTGGCTTCGGATATTTATATAACTCCGTATTTAAACAAAGCCCAGATTACAAGCGGCACCCTGTGTTACGCTATGGGTGGCGGTTCTGCTGTTGTTTCAACACCTTACTGGCATGCCGAGGAACTCCTGGCTGAAGGACGTGGTCGGTTGTTTGATTTTAAAGATTATCGTGCTCTTACAGGGGTTTTGAATGACTTGCTTGACAACCCAGCTGAGTTGGAAACCTTGAAACAAAGAACCTACAATTATGGATTAAGATTTGCCTGGCCAAAAATCGGGTTAAAATATATTTCGACATTCGAAGGAGCCATTCATGATTTCAACGAAATAAAAGGAATTTGTAAACCATTTACAATCAACTTCCCTGAAATAAACTTAACCCATCTCGAAAGGCTTACAAATGATACCGGATTGATACAACATGCCAATGGAATTGTGGCCGATTATAAAACCGGGTATTGCCTTGATGACAATGCCAGAGCCCTGATAGCATGTTTGATCGCGTTTAAGCGAACAGATGATGAAAGATATTACGCACTCATTTACAAGTATTTTACCTTACTATATTATCTTCAAAACGAGGATGGTAGCTTTAAGAACTATCTCACCTATCGTCGCAATACAACGGAAGAAGTAGGTTCTGATGATGCCTTTGGACGTGCCGTTTGGGCGTTGGGTGCCATGGTCAGGTGGTCGCCTTGCGATTCGATGTTTCAGGTGAGCCTGGATTTAATGCACAGGGCAACTACCCATTTTGAAAAACTACAGTATGCCAGGGGAATGGCCAATTGCGTATTCGGATTGTACCATTACATCAAAAGGTTTCCTGATCAGGAAAGGGTTATTAAGATGCTCAGCGAACTTTCTGACAAACTGGTGAGGCTGTTTCATGAAAACAGCAAAGAAGGATGGTTATGGTTTGAACCTTCAATCACCTATGACAATGGGTTGCTGCCCGCGGCATTATATGCAGCATTTGAGATCACTGAAAAGCCGGAATATCTGGATGTTGCGGACCAAACGAGAAGCTTTCTTGAAAACAAGTGCTTGGCAAATGAACAATTGACCCTGGTGGGCAATAAAACCTGGTGGCTGTCACATCATGCTGAAAGCAGTAATTACGCGCAACAACCTATCGATGCCATGGCCATGGTTCTACTTTACGATATGGCTTATCAGGCAACTAAACAAATTGAATACATCGAAAAACTAAAAATTTGTTACAGCTGGTTTTTCGGCTTGAACGACCTGAACCTGCCACTCTACGATAGCCAGACCCATGGTTGTAACGACGGACTGGAGGAGATGGGTGTAAACAGGAACCAGGGGGCGGAAAGCCTCATTGCCTACTTATATTCAAATTTATTGGCCGGGCCTTACCTCAAAGAACCGGAATAAATTACCTGTTTAAAATTTTGTTCAACCTGAGAAGCAACAAATCCCTGTCGATGGGTTTTTTGATGTATTCGACAGCACCCATTTTAAGCCCCTTAATTTCATCCTCCATGCTGGTTTGTGCAGAAAGAAATACCACTGGAATGTCAATCTTGTTTTCGTTGATGTACTCCAGGAGCTGGTAACCGTCAAAATGAGGCATGCTAATATCAGAGAGTATCAGATCAAATTTTTTATTTGCAATCTGCATCAGGGCCACAATACCATCAGGAGCTACCTCAACCTCATAGCCTGCGGTTTTTAGAATGGCTGAAATTATTTTCTGATTAATCAGCTCATCCTCCACAATCAGAACACATGCTTTGGTTGCCGCCTTTAGCGAGGTTCCCTTTTTAAATTCTGCAGGTAGCAGTCGTGCAAGCAATTCCTCTAAAGGTGCACATGCATAGGTTGATGAGGTATCCGACATGGCAAAAGGGATTATCAACTCATTGTTGCTGATGATTGAACCGCACGAATATACTACATTGGGTACATACCCTTCCCTTTCTTCCTCATTGGGAGATAACAAAGGTTCGTTTAGTCGTCCGATCACCTTGGTAGGGTCGTTCAAATCAAGTAAGGCAGCCCCAAGACTGTACTTGCGCATGGTTCCCACGCCATGCGTGATCACCAGCCAGCCATATTCTGTTTCAATGGGCGAGCCACAGTTTCCTATTTGAATAAACTCCCACGGGAAACCTGGCTCCTGTATTCTAATGGCATCGTGCCACAGGTTGATATCATCAGAAAACATGATGTAGTTGTTGATTCCGTCAAGTCGTGCAAGCATGGCATACTTCCCATTTATTTTTCTGGGAAAAAGCGCCATTCCTTTGTTTTGTGCATTTTCGCCATTAATTGGCATGATATTGAACTTGTAGAAATCCACGGTTTCAATCAATTTGGGCATGATGGTAAAGCCATTGTAAGCTGTGTAGGTGGCATAATATTTTACATTTCCATCGTCATTGGTGAATTTTACAAACCTGGCATCTTCAATTCCATTGCTTTCGGCTGCGGCGATGGGAAAAATAACCCTGTCGGAGATGGACGTGTCGAACGAGAAAGAAATTTCGTAATGTGAGTCGGCCAACCAGGAAATGGTTTTCAGGATGGCTTTTTGTTGAATATCCGGGTTTATTTCCTGGATGGTTTGAACGATAGCATTGTGTAACTCATTGTAATCGAATTCAAAACGAAGCTTGTCCATCACTATGTTTACCACATCGACCTGAATTTGCATTTCATTCAGTTTCTGACAAAAGGTCTCTTTTTGATACACGTAATTGCGGATAGCTTCGGCTTCGTCCACCAGCCTGCCGACCGGTTTTAGATGCAGGTTGTTTTCTCTATCCAGAATACCTCCACGAAAAACGAGAGAGGAGATATGTCCTTCTCCGGTAGCCCTGAAACTGATGATCACACGTTTTGCACCATCCTGAAGCCCTGATTGATCGGGGTCTTCAATCATTGACGGATTAAAAAAAGCAGCCGATTCAATGGAATATTCATGGGTGAAATAGGCTCCGATGAGCAGCCTTTTTTGTTCCGATAGTTGCGATACATCGCTAATACGATCACCCATGATGTCGCAAACACGACTAAAATGTTTATGATAAATTTTTGAAATATTGCGGTGACGGGCTGAGAATTCGCGCAATGTTTCGTTGAGAACCAAATACGCTGCCTGCTCAGGCATATCAATCACCTTTTGTATAATGGCCTGGACACGGGTGTCAGGACCAGGGAAAAAGAAACGTGCGATGACTCTCTTGGCATCAGAGTTAAAACGGATCGGTTTTCGGTGAATCGGGGTGCTCATAGTAATTGATTAATTAGTAAAGAAATCAGTTCAAATATAGCAAAATATTGAACTCTGCCGATTAAGATTATTTTGTGGTATTATTGTAAGGAGGCAAGAGTAGATTCCTCTGTTCGCTCTTGGCATCGCTCAATCGGAATGACAAAGGGAGTGCTCTGTTCGCTCCTGGCGTCGCTCAATCGGAATGACAAAGGGAGTGCTCTGTTCGCTCCTGGCCTCGCTCAATCGGAATATAACACTTGAATCAAAATGACATTCTTATTTACTATGCCCCTGGTACAGTCCATTAAAGAACGATTTTGCATTCATCCCCAAACTTCGGTTCTTGTATCCTCCCTCCTGAACCACCAACGTAGGGATTTTCAATTTTCCGATCATTCGTCCGTTTTCCTCAAAATCTTTAGCGGCTAATGTCCAGGTTCCGGTAGGGTCGTCTTTGGCAGTATCAAGCCCCAGGGCAATAACCAGGTATTCAGGTTTATATTTCTGAATGGCGGAGAGGGCTTTGGACAGGGTAACACGATAACCCGCACCATCCAGTGTCTCCGGCAGCGGGAAATTCAGGTTGTAACCCCTCCCCTCGCCTGCTCCGGTTTCATCATTAAACCCGCTGAAATAAGGATAGGCAAAGGAAGGATGTCCATGAATTGATATCGTAAACACATCCTTTCGCCCATAAAATATTTGTTGTTGGCCATTGCCATGGTGGTAATCGATATCCAGGATGGCGACATTCCCAAATAAACTCAAATAATCGGCCACGATGGCATTGTTGTTGAAATAACAAAACCCTCCAAACACATTTCGTTCGGCATGATGACCGGGCGGCCTGGTAAGCACGTAGGCAAGGTTGCATCCTTCGAGCATTTCCTCAGCGGCAGTCAACGCGCTGTTTACACCCCATCGGGCAGCCAGATAGGCATTCTTGTTAAGGGGCGTAAACGTATCGAAGCAATAATAACCTGCCCTAACCGAAAGCTCTTTGGGTGGCCTGGCGGCATTCCTGATGGGGAAAACGTAAGGATAAACAGATTTTCCGGGTGGCAGGCTTTTACATACATTTTTGAAAAAGTTTACATAGCCCGGATCATGGATTTTCAGGATGGGTTTCTCACTAAACTCCTTTACCTTCCCCAACCTGAACAGCCCTGTTTTTAACAGTTCTTTCTCAATACTTTTAATCCTCACGGGTGATTCCACGTAGCCAATCTCACGTATATGGTGGATGGCGTGTTTGTCGTTGATTACCCAGAAAATCTTTTTCTTTTCAGGCAAACCTGTCCTGAACAATTCAGGCAGTATTTTTTTCTTGTATTTGAATGGGCGCAATTGCACGGGATCTTCAATTACACTGCCGACGACCTCTTTTATATAGGTTTCGGGACAATAATCCCCATACTTCCTCTCTAGGATGGCACGAAAAATCTGACGTGTAACCGCAACAGGCAAGGTTTCACGCACGCCGAGTCCATCGAACACCAGGTATGGCGGACAGTCGTCTTCGGGCACCACGGTGGTTTCGTAACGTGTGTTGACAATGGGTCGCGCACCATAGCGCTCATAAAAGGCCAGCCGTTTCTTGTTTTGGGTAAGATTGGTTTGATCTTTACAGAGATTGGGGTCATCCGGAAGGCATTCAAAAAAGATACCCAAAGCACCAAAAGCTTCCGCTTCTTCACGCACACGTTCATACAAAGCACCGCCGATGCCGCCAGATGTTTTTCCGGGCGAAACAGCGATATAATCCAAATAACAAAACTGAAGATCAGGCATATACAGAAATAAGGCAAATCCACGGATGCTGCTTTTTTCATCCTCTGCCACAAAAATTTTTGCCTGGTATTTGTATTTTAAAGAATCGGTCAGCTGTGCTGATATCTCGTCGATTTTTTTGGGATTGATATCCGGGAACTGTTGAGAGATTATTTCTTTTATCTTAGTCATCGTCTGTATGTTAACAGACAAGTGAGGATTTGAAATTTTTCTGATACGAAACATGTGAAATATTTTAACAAATGTAATGCTCGACCTTATTCATTTTTTGAACAGGATAACCACCAAAGCCCGCCTGACAGGAATCCGGTAGCCAAAAATCCCATCATGCTCACCCACAAGGGAAGTTGCCAGTCACCTATCGTAACGCTTACATCTGATACGACACGTAACAAATGCAGCACTGACACAATGCTAAAAATGGTACCCGAAATACGCAGTCCAATGTTTTTTAAGTTCATTATCATCTATATTTTGAATCAAATTTAGATATAAATTCTTAATTACCAGTTTCTAAATTTTGTAATTGAAATTGTTTTTTCTAACGGAATCAAAGGTTAACTTCATTATTCTCCGAATTGGGAAGGGCAAAACAGAACTTACTTCCTCGCCCGAATTTACTCTCAACCCAAATTTTTCCTTTGTGCTGATCAACAAATTCTTTGCAGAGCATCAAACCCAACCCAGTTCCTTTTTCCTTTCTTGTTCCTAAGGTAGATATACTCTCTTCTATTTTAAATAATTTTGATTGCACTTCGTTTTTAATCCC
>PCUL01000278.1:1589-2092 GCA_002771745.1 Bacteroidetes bacterium CG18_big_fil_WC_8_21_14_2_50_41_14 | reverse complement strand
CGCTAATCTTCAAAGTTTTGGGATTAACATATTCCATATTCCCATTTAAGTCGGTAATAAAAACAGAAACGGGGCTTTGTTCAATTGCATGTGATAATTTTTTCAATTCCTGCTCGGCAATTTTGCGTCCTGTAATATCGGTAACAATCCCATCCACCCGAACAAGTTTTCCATTCCCGTCAAGTTTGGGTTTCATTCTTGCTTCAATCCATCGTAACTGCCCGGAGGGATGAGCTATCCTTAGCTCATGCATAAGGTCTTTACCTGCAAATAAAACCGGATAACCCGCATCTGCTATGGGTCTATCTTCCGGAATAACAAGTTCGTACCATAATTGTGGATTTTGAAAAAACATTGACGGCGGATAGCCAAATACTTGTTCGTGTGCTGATGAAGCAATTAGCATTTTATTTTGAACAGTATCCACTGAAAATATGGCATCATTAAGGTTATTATGCAAATTTTCCAATTCATTATTTGCAAGTTCAAGTGCCTCTATTGCT
>PCUL01000278.1:0-1378 GCA_002771745.1 Bacteroidetes bacterium CG18_big_fil_WC_8_21_14_2_50_41_14 | reverse complement strand
TCGACAAAAATTCTTCCCGTGAATACCCGTAATGGTTTATGGCTGCCCGGTTTACTTCCAGGAACGCCAGTGTCTCAAGGTCGTAAATCCACATGGGCTGCGGGTTATTGGCAAATAATAAGCGGTATTTTTTTTCGCTTTCCAAAAGCTCTTTCTCTGCCAGTTTGCGGTCGGTAATATCAATAATGGTACCCCTTAAACCTATTGTTTTTCCTTTATCTATTATAGGGCTTAAGTATACAAAAACCGGAAAATTTGTGCCATCTTTTTTAATTACATTATATTCATTAGCCCTTAATGGTGCCCCATCCATCACCAGTTGCATATTGGCGGTCGCTCTGGCTCTGTCTTTGGGATCAATCAGTTGCAGCATATTCATTTTTTGATTGAATTCTTTTTTTGAAAAACCAAATAATTTATAGGCCTTATCATTTACATAAGTTAATACACCATCCTTATCTGCTTCAAAAATAATCTGCGGAAGCAGATTTGCCATCTCCTTAAATTTACCTTCACTCTTTCTTAAATCCTCTTCCATTTTTTTTCTGGCGGTTATGTCAACAACATATCCTCTAGTTTTAATAAGCTTACCCGTGTTATCAAAAAAACCAATGGCATTCATAATCACATTCACCTCTTTGCCCTCTAATGTCACTAAAACCAATTCAAAATTTTCAGCCCTTCCAAATTCTTTCACTTTTTGGAGCAGCTCTTTTCTGTCGTTTGGGTTTTTATACAATTGGGAGATGTTAAATCTCTCGGTATGAGATTTATTTTCAAAGCCAAATAATTTCAAAAAGGTTTTATTGCAGCTGAAAATTTCACCTTCCTCCGAAACTACGTAATCGGCAGAAATATCGTTTTCAAAATATTCTTCCAGTTCGACATTGCTTTTTAGATAGATTTCTTCTTTGCGCCTTATTTCCGTAACATCTCTTTGTATGCCAAAATGCCCGGTAATCCTTCCCTTCGAATCGTACAAACAAATATAATCGCCATTTATTATCAAATCAGACCCATCATCTTTCTTTTCTTTGGTATCCATATGAAGTTGGCCATTGTCAAAAAAATCTCTCCAAAGCTGACGTCCGTGTTTTATATCGTGCCTAAAAAAATCATCGGGCTTCAATTCTATAAACTGCGCTTCAGTAGTGCCAAACAGTTGAAGCATCGCGCTGTTTACTTTAGTGACCCGATGATGTTCAAAAACATAGTCGAGCACTTTTTCTTTGTCAACTGTATCGTTCCATTCAATCGGCTCATCAAGCGCCATAAAAAAGAAGCCGTCTGCTGATTGAATAAAGAATTTCTGCAATCGATCCTCATTTTCTTTGATATTTTGTTCACTTTGTTTTTGTGGGGTAATATTGTTGATAAG
>PCUL01000129.1 GCA_002771745.1 Bacteroidetes bacterium CG18_big_fil_WC_8_21_14_2_50_41_14 | reverse complement strand
TTCCAAGCCCGTTGAGGAGTATGTTGAAATCACCTGCCCCGCTCCGTTACCGAAATATAAAAGCGGTGAGTGGTCCCGTATAAAGGTGAATTCAGGATAGGGCAGCTGGGGATCTCTGGACCATTGGAGTTTTAAATCGGAATATGAATAAGCAGATAATATTTCAGGAATGGCAGTTGTTAAGATCAGCAAATCAGATTCCCGGGCGGTAACGGCATGCGTGATTTTTCCGATAACAGAAAGTTGTGCCGTTTCTGTCATGTATTCGTCGTAAAAGTAGATACGTGATTTGTTTCCATCTTCTTCGGTGACAACGGAAAATCCCTTATAAGCAAACGGTTTATTGCTCAACTTAATTTCCATGAACTCATGGGTGGTTTTTTGATCATTTTCCACAACCAGGTGAACATAGCAATTCATCGAATCGAAAGCTGACAGGGCACCTACCGGGACAGGAATCTCAAAATGGCGCATGCTGTCAACGGGATAAATAAATAGTTGCGGTGATACCGGAATAAGGTCTTCATTGTCGATGCTAACACGAACATAATGTATCGGTGACTTGCTTTCGATGTTAAACTTAACCAGAATAGTGTCAGGCACTTGAAAAATGGAGGATGCTTCAGGTGCGATAAACGTGATGGCCACCGGAGTTGCTTTTTCAGGTTTTTTACACCCCGCAATTGAGGAGAGTACCACCAAGAAAGAAAAAATAAATCTGTAAAAATGGTTTGTCATAACCTGCGCAAGTTACGCATTTTTATGTACCTTTAATTTTTTAAAACCTGAGACATGCTCAATCAACTTGCTACTGACAGAATACTGTTTCTTGACATAGAAACCGTTCCGGGAGTTCCGGATTTCAATCAAATGAGTGATAAAATGAAAATCTTGTGGGAAAAGAAATCCCGCAGGTTACAGGCCGAGGAGGGTGAAACTGCCGATGTGCTTTATAACAGGGCAGGAATTTTCGCTGAATTTGGTAAAATCGTCTGCATTTCATGTGGTTGCTTTTCAGGGAAAGAATTCAGGGTCAAATCATTTTTTGGTGACGATGAAAAAATTCTTTTGCAGGAATTTGCCGACATGTTAAGGTGCTACTATGACAATAAGGATTCGTTGTTGTGTGCTCATAATGGCAAAGAGTTCGACTTTCCTTACATTGCCCGCAGGATGTTGATTCTGGGCGTAGAGCTTCCGGCCATTCTCGATATGGCAGGTAAAAAACCTTGGGAAGTTCAACATCTCGACACCATGGAACTTTGGAAATTTGGCGATTATAAACACTATACTTCGCTGGAATTATTGGCCGCTATATTCGACATTCCCACACCCAAAGATGACATCGATGGCAGCATGGTTGGTAAAGTTTACTGGGAGGAAAAAAACCTTGAACGCATCGTGACCTATTGCCAAAAAGATGTCGTCACCATTGCCCGGCTGTTACGCCGGTACCAAGGGTTGGATTTGATAAAGGATGAAGATATTGTGTTGACCTAGATTGGGTTGTTCATTCCAATTAGGACTTATTATCATGGTTATCAAGAGGGGAAAAGGGCAGCCGATTACTTTTATTGATTAGCAAATAAAGTTAAAAATCACCTGTAGCGTATGCACGATATACACCTTGTCATCTTCAAATTTGCTTTTCCAATCAGCAGATTCTTTTCTTAAATTAATTTATCAACATCCTTATCAACCAAAACCATTATTTGTATTTTTGGCTTTATGGAAGATGTCAAGAAAGAGTTCAGGAAATCAGCAGTTCCCAAAAGTTTAACCACATCAGTGCAACCCGCTTATGAGCATGGCAAAGTACCACCACAGGCTATCGATCTGGAAGAGGCGGTGCTTGGTGCGATGATGATAGAAAAAGATGCTGTTTCGGCAGTAATCGATATTCTTTCTGCAAAGGTGTTTTATAAGGACAGCCATCAACGTATTTTTACCGCCATATCTGAATTGTTTGCCGAATCAGAACCAATTGACATCCTTACTGTTACCAATAAACTAAAAAGTAAAGGTGAGCTTGAAATGGTAGGCGGCCCTTATTTTATCACCATGCTCACCAGCCGGATTGCCTCGGGTGCCAATGTGGAATTTCATGCCAGGATCGTTATGCAGAAGCATATCCAGCGTGAGCTGATTCGCATTTCGTCCGAAACCATCAAGGATGCTTTTGAAGATACCACCGATGTGTTCAATTTGCTCGATAAGGCTGAACAAAGTCTTTTTTCTGTTTCGGAAACCAACCTGCGGCGTAATTTCCAGGACATGCCTGCCTTGATACGCCAGGCCATCATCGATATTGAACATGCCAGGGATGGGGAAGGGCAGATGCGTGGTGTAGCCTCGGGTTATACTGCACTCGATCGCATCACCTCCGGTTGGCAAAAATCGGATCTGATTATCCTGGCCGCCCGTCCTTCCATGGGGAAAACCGCGTTTGCCTTGAACATGGCCAGGAATGTGGCCGTGATGTTCAACAAACCCGTTGCTTTTTTTTCACTTGAGATGTCGGCGGTACAGCTTGTAACGAGGTTAATTTCGAGTGAATCGGAATTGCGTTCTGATAAACTTAAACGTGGTGATCTGGCGAGCTATGAATGGCAGCAATTGACCGATAAAATTTCCAATCTGGTGGATGCCAAGATGTTTATTGATGATACACCAGCCCTTTCTATTTTCGAGTTAAGAGCCAAATGTCGCCGGCTAAAGCAACAGCATGATATACAGATGGTATTTATCGATTATCTGCAATTGATGACATCCGGTGGCGATAGCCGGGGAAACCGTGAACAGGAAATCAGTCAGATTTCAAGATCGTTGAAAGCATTGGCCAAAGAGCTGGATGTTCCGGTGTTGGCTTTGTCGCAGTTGAGCCGTGCGGTGGAAAACCGTCCGGGACAGTCCAAAAGGCCGATCCTTTCCGACTTACGTGAATCCGGTGCCATTGAACAAGATGCCGACCTGGTACTTTTTATTTATCGGGCAGAATACTACAAAATAGACGTATTCGAAGATGGCACACCTACCCAGGGCGTTTCGGAAATTATTATTGCCAAACACCGAAACGGAGCCGTTGGCGATATTAAGTTGAAGTTTATTGCCGAGTTTGCCAAGTTTGAAGACTATGGACCCGGGCCATCTGATGGTGGATACAGGTCGTCGGATGTGAACGCCGGCATCAAAAGCTTCCCCTCAAAAATGAATGATATGGACGATGATGAGCCATTTTAACCCAATAAATATGAGAATAATGACTATTAAATCAAACATTTTATTACTGATTTCCTCACTGCTTTTTGCAGGCTTTGTCAATACCGCCATGGCACAAAAAAGTATCGAGCTGAAATACAAGCTGCTACCGGGCGACCAATTTAGCAACAAATCGAATATTGAGCAAACCATCCAGTTCGAAGCCATGGGTCAGAAAGCCACACTGGATCAGGACATGGTTTTTTACATGACTTCTTTTATCGACTCCGTTAAGGATGGGATGATTACGCAGCGAACTGTTTTCGACCACATTGTGATGGATCAACAGATTTTTGGGATGCAAATCAAATACGACTCCCAGGATACCAGCACTTTCGACTCGCCCATGGGCGCAGAATTTGCAACCCAGATGAATAAAATGATTGGGGCCGCGGTTATTTCCGTGATGAACGAAAGGGGCCAGGTTGACCGCATGGATGTTTTGGCTCTTGGCGATGCCGGTGACATGTCGGGTAATTTGAATTCGGGAAATAATTATGCTGTTTATCCTGATCATAAGGTAAAAGTTGGCGACAATTGGACCGAGCAGATCACACCTCAGGAATCGAGCAATATGACCGTGAATATGATCTATACCCTTACCAGGTCAACACGGCAACAAGCCATGTTGACACTCAATGGTACCTTGTCGGAAAACCTGACAAATCCGGAAGCCAATGGTAAAGTCGATGGCACCATGAAGGGCGAGATGACCATCGACAGAAAAACGGGCATGGTTTCTTTATCTAAAATTCAAATGGACATGACCATGCAGATGGAAAAGGATGGAATGACCTTTCCGGCTACCGTGACCAGCTTTATTGATACCGAGATCAAAAAGATAAAATAAACTCAACAGAGTTTTATCCTTCCTGCCTGAGCACAACAGAGTAAATCAATTTATTCTTAAACCTCAGGCAGGATTTTTTTTTGCTTTCTTTTTCGACAGTACCTGTATAAGCCACGCGATAAGCACCGCGATAAGTGAGATAAAATAGATGGAAGTCGTACTGCTCTTGATCACCGAAAACACACTCGAAATTTTTACCAGGGTTGGGTTTATATCAGGATATTGATTCAGTAAAGCCACAAAACCAATGTTCTCCATATAATCGGAAGCTCCTGAAACAAGTGGTAACAATGCCAGGTAAAAATAGGTACTTTTGAGTTTGTCCAGCTTGTTCAGAAAATAGGCCATCAACAGACAGTAACCGATGGCAAAAAGCGATGGATAAATCATGTCCACCGGGATTTGATAAAATAAATAGGCATGTCGGCCTTCCGCTCCCAAAGCGGCAAACAGGTCGGTTACAACCTTCAGGTTATATCCGGCAGGCATCATATCCAGTAATTTCATGTCGTGCGCATAAGACATGGTCATGGGAATGGTGACCACCAGCATAAAGGCGTAAACAAGGTTGCTAATAGCGAAGAAAATGAATACTTTTCTTCCCTGTATATGTTTGGCAATAAGGTTTTTCAGGCAGTTCATCTTTTATACTTTTGGTTTTACTTGTCTGCCTCCTGCCTGCCGGTAGGCAGGATAGGCATGAAATATAAATGAATTTGCCTGAATGGTGGCTCAACTCAATTGAAAACTACAATATGGATTAAATCCGCCAGATCAGACCAGCGGCTTAGAAAGAGACAGGTTTGCTTTGAGAAGGGGATACTGTCTTTATTCTTCAAATCCAAATCACATAAAAAGTGTGGCGATCATTATAGCGGTCATCAATATCAACCCAATGATGATGGCAATGCGATTGCCCCGTTTCTGTGCAACATGATTATCTGATATCATAAACTTAAATTTTATTATAGCGTTTAGACGTAGGGTGGATGCCCGGGTAACAATTTTTAAGCATATTAACTTATTGGTTGTCGTAAATTATTTTTTTATCAGGTCTCATCTGGAAAGACACCTGTTTTTATATATTTACAACGATGCTTATTTTTATTAACAAAGCAATAATCCCATGATGAAAAAATGTTTTTTACATTTCTAATCGTGCTTGTTTCCATGGGTTTGAGGGCTCAAATTGACGGAGCAAACAATGCCTTCAACTGCATGTTTTATGGGGCTACCACCATCCGCAACGTTAGTATAAGCATCCAAACCCACCGGCTCATGAGCAAGAAATATCCACTGCGATCGGTTCTGATTGATTTCAGGAACCTCCTTGTTGAATTTGGCTCTGCCGAAGTGTTGGATCTCCTGGTAGTACGCCCGTTCTTCATGTATTTAATTCCCACACTCATGACCAATTTTATTGTGGGCTCCTTTTATTGGGAAAACCCTGGCCGACATCTTGTTTTTTATACCTGCCATCCTGATGATGAAGTGAGGAAGAAGTATCTAAAATAAATGTTTTAATCTTCACAACACCCTGAATTCATTTTCTATCATGCCAATGGAAAGACCTTTCCCACACGCAACTGCTAAATTATTGGCCTTTCATCAGATAAGGTTGTTGAAATCGGTAATAAGTACTAAGTTTGTGGTGATATTTACTAGTTAGCAGGCAAGTGTAAAAAAGACAGAAAAATAGGACAATTTGCTACTAAAAGGAGAAACTATTAATGAGAAGCCAACGCACAAAACAGCACATTTGCAAGCCGCACAAGCCGACACACGACCAAAGTTTGCAAAAGAGCTGTTTTCTTGCCGATGCTCCTGCCAGTTGATAACTTTGTGGAAAAATAACAGAGAAACAATCTTGAAAATTAATTGATGTTGACTAATTTTGTCAAAACGAAAAATGTCAACAATATGGATAGCTTCGGTGAAAGAATAAGAAAATTAAGGGAAGAAAAAGGAACCCCTTTAAGAATTGTTGCTTTTCATTTAGGTGTTGACCAAGCAGTTTTGAGCAAAATAGAAAACGGTAAAAGGAAAGCAACCAAGAAACAAGTTGAATTAATTTCGAACTATTTTAATGTCTCAATTAAAGAATTGATAATTGATTGGTTAAGTGATAAAATCATTTACGACATTAGAGACGAGGAATTTGGGTTTGAAGCATTAAAGGTTGCAGAGCAAAAAGTTAAATATCAAAAAAGAGTGTAATATGATTAAACACGAACATGAAAATCATCTTATTTATCAAGGTGACGCAATAGAAATACTTGAAAATGAGATTAGGGATTCAAGTATTGATTTAATATTTGTCGACCCACCCTACAATATCGGAAAGGACTTCAATGGATTAAAAGATAAATGGGTAACTGATGAATTATATTTGGATTGGTGCTATAAGTGGATAGCTCTCTGTCTTAAAAAGCTTAAGCCAACAGGAAGTTTCTATGTAATGACTTCAACTCAATTTATACCATATTTTGATATTTTTCTTAGAAATAAAATTGAGATATTATCGAGGATTGTTTGGTCTTATGATAGTTCAGGTGTCCAAGCAAAAAAATTCTATGGCTCAATGTATGAACCAATTCTTTTCTGTGTGAAGGATAAGAATAACTATACTTTTAATGCTGATGATATTTTGGTTGAAGCGAAAACAGGTGCTAAAAGAAATTTAATTGATTATAGAAAAAATCCACCACAGCCTTATAATAATGAAAAAGTTCCAGGAAATGTTTGGGATTTTCCTCGTGTTCGTTATAGAATGGATGAATATGAAAATCATCCAACTCAAAAACCAATTGCTTTACTAGAAAGAATCATTAAAGCAAGTTCAAATGAAGGCGACACCGTTCTTGACCCATTCTCTGGTTCATTTACAACTTCGTATGTCGCAAAAAAACTTAAAAGAAAATCAATCGGTATTGAAATCAACGAAGAATTTACAAAAATTGGATTACGAAGAGTTCAAGAGTTGAGAGAAATTAACGGAGATAAATTGTATAGAGAGCCTAAAACTTATGAGATAAAGAACTTTCAACAACAAACTTTATTTGAGCCTAAATTATGAGACATCCATTCACTGACAAGATTGATGAAATCTTAAAAAAGTACTTCGCTGACGATTTTGAACAAATTTTTAAAAATAGTGAGCTTCTTCAATACATTAACATAAAGACTAAATCAGCCAATAGGGGTTCAAAATCAAGGAGTAGTTTTGGAAATCTGTATGCTATTTATGTTCTTTTAGAGGATTATATTTCAAATGGTTTTGATAAAAAGTCTGGTTATTCGGAATTTGCAGGTGCAAAATTTTCAGACCTATTTAAAGGCCATCGTGAATTGTCATTTGGAGCAAAACTGCAAAATCATGCGTTAAATCATCGTATGAATGAAGAATTTAAAAAATTCTTCCCAACATGCGAATTCACTCCAATCATAAGAGTTGTTGCAACAAATAGATACTGGTTTAATGAAAACCTTATTAATATTACAGCAAACAAACAAGTTTTCAATATTTCACATGCGATATTAGAAATTGTTGATGCTTATGTCGAAGTTAAAAGAGGTTCATTTGAGAAATTTATTGATACCTGTGAAAAGCTTAAAGAACTTGAGGAAGAAATTATTCCTAAAACCTCAGAATTTGTATTAGGTCTATTAGCTCCTAATGTTGATGCAAGAGTATTTGAAATTGTAAGTTTTGCAATCTTAAAGTTTTACTATTTTGACCAAACTGTATTTTTTGGTTTTGACCTCGATGAGATTGAAGAAGAGAATCTTAAGCTATATAAAACAGGGAGAACAAATGCAAATGATGGTGGTATTGATTTTGTAATGAAACCATTAGGTCGCTTCTTCCAAGTGACTGAAACAACTGATGTGAAAAAATACTTCCTTGATATTGATAAGCTTGAAAAATTTCCAATAACATTCGTTGTTAAATCGATTGCTTCATCCGAATTGTTGTTATCTAATATTAGAACAAATGCTGAAAAGCAATATTCAATAAAAGCAGTGGTTGATAAATATATTTCTTGTATTGAGGAAATAATAAATATTCAAGAACTTACGATAAGATTTAATAAAGCTGTAGAATTAGGGTATCTTAATGATATTCTGTCAGAAATCATTACTCAAAGCAAAGTTGAATTTAATTACGAAGAATATGAGGATGAGGACGAGGATAACGAGGTTGCGGATTAATTCCCACACTTCGTAGTCAAGCACATTGGCTGGTCGCACAAAAATCCAACGCACGACCAAAACCTGCAAAAGAGCTTGCCTACCCCAACGCACGGTAGACAGAAACGATGCAGCAAAAATGAAAGAAAATAACGAGAAAAATGAACAACGAAACGCTAACAAAGGCTATATGCAATAAGGGTTTTAGTGGTAATTCGAGCATTCTGCCCCGCATCAAGTTCGGTGTAACTGGACAGGATAGTAGCCCGCAATCCCCAACGATTTCATGCCGCCGACCGTTGGCGGTTACCCTAAAACGACACAGCAAGACAAACACGAACGACATTGAACAGATGAATTTTAGTTGACAAAGACTATGGCTATTTAAAAACACTATAAACCAACCATTAAATTCCTAAATGTTTTTATTTTTGAATAGTTTTAGGAATTTTATTTATCTTTGCCCTATGCAAACAATAGCACGTAAACGGTACTTAGAAACACTTAGTGTTCTTAAAGACAAGAATTTAATTAAAGTTGCCACAGGCGTTAGACGTTGTGGAAAATCAACTTTAATGACACAATTTCAAGACGTGTTGCGTAAAGAAAACGGCAAAGCTTCCATTTTGGCAATCAATATGGATTTGCCCGAATTTCGGTTTTTAGCAGAAAAAAACCTGCCTACCCTGCCTACCGGACAGGCAGGCGGACAGGCAGGTTGGAAGGAGATTTATGATTACATCATTAAGCATCTCAAAAAGAACGTAATCAATTATGTGTTTATAGACGAAGTGCAAAATGTTCCCCAATTTGAAAAACTGTTGGAAGGCTTGTACGTTCACCCAAACATAGATTTGTATGTTACAGGTTCAAACGCATTTTTATTATCCAGTGAATTGGCAACTTTGCTCACAGGTAGAGCTTATGAAATAAATGTATTGCCTTTTTCTTTTGCTGAATATTTAGAGTTCACGGGTAAAACCAC
>PCUL01000026.1 GCA_002771745.1 Bacteroidetes bacterium CG18_big_fil_WC_8_21_14_2_50_41_14 | reverse complement strand
GTAAGAGATATTCTCGAAAGGTTGAGTTTTTTTTGGAATAGTTTATTGCATTTTGTTTCTTAACCAACAATAAACATGCAAGAATATGCGGGCTAATTGAGTGCATAACCGTTTCTTATCAATTATTATTAAACATTTTTTGATAGAGATAGCCTCGCCCTAATCATTAAAATTATTCAACTATTGAAGGAAAGTTAGATTTTTGACGCAAACATTGTTTACATTTTGAATCTATTACAAAAACCACAAATTATTTTTCCCAAAGCTAGGGATTTCGTTGCCAACAAAGTGCGGGAACATCTCGGCGACCATTTCGGGGTATTTGAGGGTAACCGGGAGATTTTGCTGTCGGACGGATTTCCAGTACATGCGGCTAAACTGGTAAACCTGGTCGATGAGGTCGGTGATGATTTTATGGTCGTCGGTAAGTTCGGGTTGGGTGCACTGGATGCTGATTTTAACGGGAAAGGGGTAGCCGTCGGCGGGGCTGAATTTGCCATTGGCACTGTAACGGGTGTTGCTGAAGAGGAGGAATTGATTGTGTCCGAGGTTGATAAAGGTTCCGCTCAGCGGCATGAGATTGGTCCAGTCGTTGTCGAAGGCCACGATGTCGTGAGATTCGGTTTTGTTGATGGTGAGGATGAACACCGGGATTTTGGGCCCCAGGTTTTTGAGTCCTTCTTCGATGGGATCGAGTTCTTTGCTGCTCATGTTTTTATAAAAGTGGATGATAAGCCGGTTGATGTGGCTGTTGGCGGCTGCATATTCCTGTACCTGGAGGATGATAGATCCAGCCAGCTCGTCGGTTTGGTTTTTAAGAAAACAATCGAACTGGTTGAATTTGCCATCGTTGGCGAAGCTGAAGGCGCTGCCAAGGTATTGCACTTTGGTGGTGTTGCTTTTAAAAGCCCCCCCTCACTCGTCCTCCTATGAAAACAAATCGGTTTCAAGTCGGAAATGGGTTGCTCTTTAACCAATTCTTTTGAAAACAGGGCAGTAAGTAACTGCTCCTGTTTTCTACAGATTTTTTTGTTCAATCCAAAGATACTAAAACTTTCTTTTCATCAACCTCCTATTAGTAGTCAGCCAAAAAAGTTGCTACAAGTATTTATCAGTGTTTAAGAAAAAAGCTGGCCACACACTCGTTTAAAGTAATTGGTTACAAGGACGAGAAAGTGGTCCAACTAAGTTTTTTGATGAAAAAAATAGTTTTTATCTTATTACACCTTTCTCATATTCTACTTGGTTTAACCATACATGCCTTATTCTTGACAATAGTTTTCTTGCAACTTTGATAATGGCCCTTTTTCCACCCACTTTTAATTTAAATTGGTTGTAAACCATTGTCATGGCAGGGTCGGTTCTTATAGCAGTCCAGGCAGCTTCTATTATTAAACTTCTTAGCCTTTTATGCTGACGGCCTATAATGTTCCCCTGGTGTATATTTTCCCCACTCGAAAACTGCGAGGGATAATAGCCTATATATGAGTTCAGTTGTTCAAAATTTGAAAACCTTTTCATGTTATCAATTTCCGTGAGTAAAGTTGCTGTGGTAACAGTACCAATACCCGGCACAGTCAATAAGTATTTTGCTGTAGCTGAATACCGGTCTTTTTTCAATAAAGCCCTTATATCCTTCAATACGGCTAATTTTTGGATGCGAATATTTTCTGCCATTGTCAATTGGTGCTGTATTGCTCTTTTTGCCGAAGGGTTTTTAAGTTCCAATTCTTTGAGCCATTTAATAAACAGGTTGCTCCAATTACTATTTGAAAAATATTCGGGGAGTTTTATCCCCAGATGATATAACATGCCCTTGATCCTGTTTTTAACCCTTGTCAAATCATTGGTGAATTTTTCGTTGCAACGGACCAATTGCCTGTCAGCTTCTACTTCTTCATCAGGAATATAAATTGGTTGCAAAAACCCGGCTTGCAGTGCCTGTGCTATTCTTTTGGAGTCATTAGTATCGGTTTTATTCTTTGCAGTTTTATCAGTTTGAGGGACATCGGCTGCATTAATCACTATACATTCAATACCCAATGATAATAACTCCCGTTGAATCCAATGTCCACAAAATCCGGACTCATAGGCACATTTGTACGAAGCATTTGGATATGAATTTTGTAAAAAAGTTTGTAGTGCCAAAGTTGTTGGCGGCTGGTTAAAACTGGTTAAGTACTGTTGCTGTAAATAGACTGAAATATTCCAGCTTTTTAAATGGACATCGATACCAATAAAAATGGGTTGTCCTGTAAAATCAAGTTTTTTTAATAATTTCGTCATTGGTCTTAAATTAGATTATTTGTAAAAATATTGTGGCAATTGCTGACCACTTCTAATTTAAGACCTTTTTATTTTACATGGATACTCGTTTGAGCGAAGCGGTAACGAGCCTGCCTACCGCAGGCAGGGTCGCTGGAATATAAACCCCCAATTGTATCCCCCTCACTCGTCCTCGTTTGAGCGAAGCGGTAACGAGCCTGCCTACCGCAGGCAAGGACGCTGGAATATAAACCCCCTTTCATATTGTTTGATACGCACTCCCCATTTATCCCTTTCAACCACCTTTCCTTCTCACTTTCGTACATCACCAAAAAAAATCTCCCGCAAGATAATTATCGAAATGATATTGCTATCTTGCACGCCAATTTTATACATTTCTAACGATATGAAACACCTTATTATAGCCTTGTTCCTGGTTTTAATCACCACTTCCATCCGGGCACAGGATGAAGAAACTGCTCAAATCAAACAGATTTTCGACAACGCCCTTACCCATCAGGAGGCCTATCATAACCTGGAATATCTATGCAATGAAGCTCCCGGTCGTTTGTTGGGATCGGAAAATTCTTTGAAGGCCATTGAATATATGAAACAGTATTTTAAAGCATTGGGTGTTGACAGTGTTTACCTGCAGGAGTTCCGAACTCCGGCATGGAAATGCGACACATCATCCGTATGGATAATCCCTCAATCGGGTAAACCTGTGATGCTTCACACCGATGCATTGGGCCCGTCACCCGCTACTCCAGTAGAGGGCATCAGGGCCGAAGTGATTGAAGTAAAGAGCCTTGACGAGGTAGAAAAACTCGGCAAAGAGGTTATTTCAGGAAAGATAGTCTTCTACAACCGGAAATGGAACCCTGCTTTTATCCGCACTTTTGAAGGTTATGGCAACGCGGTGGATCAACGGGCACATGGTCCTGAAAAGGCAGCTGAATATGGAGCAGCGGCTGTGATTATCAGATCGGTAACCAACAGCACCGATCACTTTCCGCACACCGGAAATACACACTACCCAAATATCAAAATACCTGCTGTGGCCATCAGCACTCTTGATGCTGATTTGCTTAGCGAGCTATTACAAAAAGAACCAAAAACCATGGCAAAGGTTTTTGTGGATGCCGAAGATATCCCTGAAACCATTACCTACAACCTGATTGCAGAGATAAAGGGAAAGGAAATCCCGGAAGAAATCATCGTGGTAGGTGGTCATATTGATAGTTGGTTTAATACACCTGGGGCACACGATGATGGGGCAGGCGTGGTGATGACCAGCGACGTACTTCGGATTTTCAAGGAATTGAATATCAACAATAAACGCACCATCCGGGCTGTGGTTTACATGGATGAAGAGTTATATCAGTCGGGGGGAAAAGCCTATGCCCTCATGGTGAAAAACAACGGCGAAAAACATTACCTGGCTCTGGAAGCCGATGCAGGCGCCTTTACTCCCAGAATGTTCACCATAAATGCAAGTGAGGAAACTGTGGGCCGGATAGCTGCTTTCCTCCCTTACCTGAAACCCTATGGCATCGATGAAATCAAAGCCGGTTGGGGCGGCGTGGACATCGGTCCTTTAAAGGAACTGGGTGTACCCCTGATGGCCTACGGAACCGATTCGCAACGCTACTTCGACATGCACCACTCTGCCAACGATACTTTCGACAAAATCAACCTTCGCGAGCTTCAGCTGGGCTGCGGTTGTATCGCCACCCTGATTTATTTGGTGGATAAATATGGGATAGAATAGATTTCAGAAATCCCTGTAATCAACAATCGCTCAAATGAGCTAACGAGTCATAAGATCAAATTTTTAATTTAAGACGACTCAGAACACCGGGGCTCATCCTCCGGTGAGATGAGATATTTCACCACCTGCCAGTCCACCGGTATTTTGCTTTGAAATGCTTTTGCCTCCGAGGGAGAATAAAATATTAACCGTCCAAAATAAACCGGACTCTTTTATTACCAACCTCATCAAAAATGCCATAAAATACACCGAAACAGGAAGCATTCAAATGGTTTGTGAAACCTTATGGAGTCAAAGTCCTGCCCCGAAAATGTGTGAATGATGTAACTCTTATTCAGAATTGTGTAATATTTTTTAAAGGTATGATCCTGAACTTTGTAAAGTACAGTTTAGTAACAATTTAAATTTATTATCATGCCTTTACTAACAATCATTATCGTCATTTTAGTTGTTGGGGTGATCCTCTGGCTTATCAATAGCTACATCCCAATGCAACGAACAATTAAAGGCATTCTGAATGCCGTTGTGATCATCGTCCTGGTGCTTTGGCTGCTGAACGTATTTGGTATTTTGGATAGTCTGCAGAACATACGAATTTAGTTATGAATCCTAAGATTATGAAACCATCTGACCCGCCAGACGCAGGAAATAATATCAATTGCTCAACAGCAGTAAAATTTGGCAAAAGAATAAGTCCGGGAAATAATGGGTTCAAATGCAGACTTATATGATTCGAAGATAATGCATTGTTAACCAATCCTGGGCTGCTTTTGCAAAAAACAAAAAAAATCATCATGAAAAAGGCAGCAGTTATAAAACAAGAGGAGAAAAAGGCAAAAAAAGAGAGATCAGCCTTAAAAGAGGAAGTATACGCCTCTGAGGTTCATTATCGCCGCTTATTTGAATCGTCAAAAGACGGGATTCTTATCCTCGATGCCGAAACCGGGAAAATTGTTGACGTAAATCCGTTTTTAATTGATTTACTGGGCTATTCAAAAAATGAATTGATTAAGAAATCAATCTGGGAAATTGGCGCTTTTCAGGATATTATTGAAAACAAAGATAAATTCCAGGAATTGCAACAAAGTGAATATGTGAGGTATGAAGATTTTCCGTTGGAAACATCGGATGGAAGTAAAATCCATGTCGAATTTGTCAGCAATGTTTATTTAGTAAACGACAGTAAGGTTATTCAATGCCAAATACGTGATATCACAGCAAGAAAAAAGACGGAAACTACCCTCGAAAAAACCAGAAAAGAGCTGGCGGAAATTAAAAAATCTGCAGATGAATTAAATGAATTCACTGAGAATGTAATCGACACATTACGTGAACCATTGCTTGCAATTGATCAGGATTTAAGGGTAATTAAAGCCAGCCGTTCATTCTATCAATTTTTCAAAGTAACCGCCGGTGAAACAATTGGTAAGCTTATCTATGAATTGGGAAATCACCAATGGGATATTCCCAAACTGAGAGAATTGCTGGAGAAAATCATTCCTGAGAAAAATTCCTTTGATAATTATGAGGTTGAACACAACTTTTCTACCATCGGTAAACGGGTGATGCTTTTAAATGCACGTCAGGTAAAAAGGGCATTTGGAAAAGAGCAGGTCATTCTTCTGGTCATTGAGGACATTACTGAACGAAAAGGCAAAGAAGATTCCTTAAAAGAAACTCAAAGGGAAACAAGTGATTCTTTAAACATTCTCCTGGACCTTATGCACGCGCCAATTATTATATGGGACACTTCCATGATAATAAAGCGTTTCAACCACAAATTTGAACTGTTGAGCGGATATGATTCGGATGAAGTTATCGGTAGAAAACTTAATTTTCTTTTTCCAAAAGAAAGAATTGCTGCAACACTTGAGTTGCTGAAAAATCATCTTGAAGCTGAACATATAGAAGTAGCTGAAATAGATATTTTAACAAAAGACAATCATATCAAGACCGTTTTGTGGGATTCATCGCATATTCTTGATGAGGATGGGAAAAATATTATTGCAACAATTTCACAGGATATAACCAATCGAAGACAATCGGAGTTGGCACTGCGAAAGAGTGAATCTCACCTCCGCACACTTGTGAATACTATCCCCGACTTAATCTGGCTAAAGGATACGAATGGGGTGTTCCTATCGTGCAATCCGATGTTCGAACGTTTTTTTGGAGCCAGTGAACCTGACATCATTGGCAAAACCGATTATGACTTTGTTGACCGTAAATTGGCCGACTTTTTCCGTGATAATGACCAAAAAGCCCTGGAGGCAGGTAAACCGACCAGCAACGAAGAGTGGGTTACTTTTGCTGACGATGGACATCGCGCCTTTCTGGATACCATAAAATCTCCGATATACGATTCAGACGGAACCGTGCTTGGTATATTGGGAATTGGAAGGGACATTACCGAACGCATGCTTGCAGGTGAAAAGCTTCAGGCCAGTGAAAAGCGTTTTCGGGCCATTTTTGATCAGGCTCCTGTTGCAATAGCATTGCTTGATACGCAGGGCCATCCAATCATATCCAATTTACGTCTGACAAAAATGATTGGTTACAGCAGCGATGAATTGGCTAAAATGATGTTTACTGAATTTACTTATCCTGAAGATATCGACAAGGATTTGAATCAGTTTACTGATCTGATAGCTGGAAAAATATCCGGGTATAATATAGAAAAAAGGTATATCCATAAAAATGGAACTTTGATTTGGGCCAATCTTTATACCACAACACTAAACGATAGCAATGGTTTGATACAGGAAATTATAGGAATGGTTGAGGATATTACCGAGAAGAAAAAGATTCACAACGAAATAAAATTTCAGGCTGACCTGATTAATAATGTAGGCCAGGCTGTTATCGCAACTGACTTACTGGGCAAAGTAACCTACTGGAACAATGCAGCCGAAAAAATATACGGGTGGTCTTCGTCTGAAGCAATCGGACAAAATATTGTTGATTTAACTCCTGCCCGTCAATCCAATGAACAGGCTATTGACATCCTGAAAAAATTAAGCTCCGGAAAAACATGGGCTGGAGAATTTTATGTGAGAAGAAAAGACGGGAGTAGTTTTCCTGCATTGGTAACCGATACACCAATACTCGACTCAAATGGTGAACTAACAGGCATTATAGGAATTTCAAGCGATATTACCGAACGCAAACATGCCGAGATGGAGTTGATAGAAGCCAAGGAAAAAGCTGAGGAAAGCGACCGCCTGAAAACAGCTTTTCTGAACAATGTTTCACACGAAATCAGAACTCCAATGAATGCCATAGTGGGCTTTTCAGGATTTCTTAACGACCCTGATTTGAAACCCAATAAACGCCAGGAATTTACCGATATCATCATAAAAAGCAGCGAACATTTGCTGGCCATTATTGATGATATAATACGCATTGCCTCTATTGAGTCCGGGCAGGAAAAAATTCAAAAAAATGAAATCAACATTAATTTAATATGTGATCTGATAAAAGATCAATTTTCCTCAAAAGCGAATGAAAAGAATGTGACACTTAGTTTGATACCCGGCTTGACTGGTGATGAGGCCGATATTATTACCGATGCAACCAAACTAACTCAAATACTCACCAATCTGATAGGGAATGCGCTTAAATTTACTCATCAGGGTTATATCAACTATGGATATAAGTTAAAAAACAGTCAATTGGAATTTTATGTTGAAGATTCCGGAATAGGTATCCCGTTGGATATGCAAGAAAAAGTATTTGATCGATTTCGTCAGATTGAAACCACCGCTACACGAAATTTTGGCGGTTCAGGATTGGGTCTGTCTATCTCAAAAGCCTATGTTGAAATACTTGGCGGTAAGATGTGGTTAACTTCCGAAATGGGTAAAGGTTCTGTATTCTATTTTACCATTCCTTACAAAAAGACCAATCCGAAAAAATTACCTGACATCCCATCTGTTAAGGGGTTAGATTTTGAATTTAAAACCACTAAAACAGTATTGATAGCCGAAGATGAGATCTCTAATTTTATACTGTTGGAAGAAATGTTATTGGATTCCGGAATAAACATTATCAGGGCTGTAAATGGCCTCGAAGCTGTAAGGTTATGTCAATTGAACCCGAATATTGATTTGGTATTGATGGATATTAAAATGCCTGAGATGGATGGTTACGAAGCCACAAAACGGATAAAAGAATTTAAGCCGGATTTACCCATCATTGCCCAAACTGCGTATATTACCGAAGCTGACAGAGTTAAAGCCCTGGCATGTGGTTGTTCCGATTATATAAGCAAACCGATTAGCAAACGATTGTTGCTGTCTAAAATTAATGAACAACTTCACAATTAATAAAAGGTTAAGTTCCTGCTCAGTAAGAAATCCAAGTCCACCTACTAGTCCACCGATTAGTCCACCTGTTAAACTGTTGTACATTACACCCTTATGAACTAAATTGCTTCGGTAAAGACACAAAATAACATCTGAAAATGAAACAAATACACCATTTTTCTTTTTTATTTTGTTCAGTTCCCAGGTAAAAAGATGGCTTCGGTAACTATCGACAAGCACCCATTCCAAAATCAACAAACCGATAATATCAAGTCAAAGCACTGCTTTCTAAAGCAAATCAGGCTACATTTGTATTCGACACTAAAAAAACATTTCAGACTTTCAATCCTGACGAAGAATAAACTCGATCTATGGACAACTCAATTCCCGTTTTCGATGAAATTCAATACAAAGAGTTAAGACCCTGGCTACCCGCTTTTCAGTACGATGAGATGATTGAGGCGATGCACATTGAAATAAAACTGGTTCTTCGCGATACTTTCTTCCATTACAAAATAGACTTCTATTGACCATTCAACAACAAGACGACATACTACAATAAGCTACTTACTAACGAAACAGCAAAATACAGCCAAAAGATCATTAGACTGATCGCTGACCGGGAAGACATCAGAATCAAAAAATACCTCCTGAATGATGCCCTCCACAAAAAACTCAAATCCAGACTTCATGACCTGGGTAAACTCATCAAAGAACGACAGTTCGACCTGGCTTTTATTAACCCTAAAAAAACTTCATTCGACCTGGATCAGGAACATAAATCCAATACCTACAGACTTCCAATACCTATGTCTGATTATCAGTATATAAAATTACTTTAAGTCTAAATTAATAATTCTTATCTACGCGGCCATGGGACAACTATTACTACCAATATTTCCAAGAGATACCCGCATGATAAACATGACCCTTGGGGTA
>PCUL01000358.1:7553-9362 GCA_002771745.1 Bacteroidetes bacterium CG18_big_fil_WC_8_21_14_2_50_41_14 | reverse complement strand
CGGATCATAAACAGGGCAAATCACCTCAAAACGGTGATCAAAATTGCGGATCATCCAATCGGCCGAAGCCAGATAATAGGTTGGTTTACCTCCGTTGGCGAAAACCAGTATCCTTGAGTGTTCCAGATATTTGTCAACAATGCTTATGACACGGATGTTATCGCTGATGCCCCTGATATTGGGTATCAAAATGCAAATCCCCCTGCAGATTAAATCGATTTTAACGCCCGCCTGCGAGGCTTGATATAGTTTCTGGGTGATTTTGGTATCCACCAGGTTGTTAAGTTTAATCACCATCCAGGCTTCTTTGCCTTCTTTGGCATTTTTTATTTCCTGATTAATCAGTTTGGTAAGCCTCTTTCTCAATTGATAAGGTGCCACAATCAGATGATTGAAACGGGGAGGAGTATAGGGAGATTCGAACAGATGGAATAACATATTCACTTCGTTGGCAATTTCCTGATTGGCGGTCAGCAGACTGTCGTCAGAATATATTTTGGCGGTGGATTCGTTAAAATTGCCGGTGCTGATGTTGGCATAGTACACGTTGTTTCCTTCTTCTTTGCGCCTGATCAACAACAATTTGGCGTGTACTTTATAGCCGGGCAGGGTTTTGATGATCGTTACACCTTCTTCTTTGAGTTTACGTGTCCAGTAGATATTGGCTTTTTCATCAAACCGGGCCTGAATCTCCAAAAACACCGTCACATCTTTCCCGTTTCTGGCGGCATTGATCAAAGCATTGATTACGTTGGAGTCGCGGGCTGCCCGATAAAAAGTCATCTTGATCCCCCTGACTTTCGGGTCGATGGAAGCTTCTCGAAGCAAATCGACAATGTACTGAAACGATTGGTACGGATAATGCAACAGGATATCGCCTTGTGCGATGGCGCTCAGGATGCTTTTACGTGGTAATAACCGTGGATGAGGCAAGGGCCTTTGCTTTTCGTTGATCAGGTTTTTCATTCCCAGCTTTGGGAAACTCATGAAATCCTTGAAATTGTGGTATCTCCCTCCACCACGCATGTGATCCCCCATGGTCACATTTAACCGGCTGAGCAGTGCATTAAGCAGGTCGGAAGGGATATCCTTGTCGTAAACAAACCGCACCGGGGCTCCCTGTTGTCGTTTCTTAACGCTGTCGCTCATTTGTTCCATAAAGCTTTTGGAGATGTCGTTGTCGATGTCCAACTCGGCATCGCGTGTAAACTTGATGGTAAACGCTTCAAAAGAATTGAATCCGAACGGGCTGAAAATTTCTCCCAGGTTGTACCTGATGACATCATCGAGAAACATAATATATTTATTATTTCCTTTTGACGGCAGGATCAAAAATCTGGAGATGACATCTGTAGGAACCCTGATAATGGCATAATCCTCCTTCATGGTGCCGGTAGAATCCTTCAGAACAATAGCCAGATAAATGGCATTGTCTTCAAGCCTGTCGGGATTGTGGAGCCCTTTTAAGATAATGGGAAATAGAATGGGGCGTACGCTGTTCTGGAAAAACTGATGAACAAACTTTCCCTGATTTTTGTCGAGTTTTGTTTCGTCAAGAAAATAAATGTGGTGTTTCTCCAGTTCATTTTTAATATCAAAGTAGGTTGAAGTATAGTTTTTTTCTTGCTTCTCAACCATCTTCAACACTTCCGACAACACCTTTCGTGGTGACTCAGTGTACTCTTCGCCCATTTTTTCAATTTGGGCCATTCGTTTTAATGTGGCCACCCTCACCCTGAAAAACTCATCCCTGTTGCTGGAAAAAATTCCCAGGAATTTTAACCGTTCGATGGTGGGGTTAGTGGTGTC
>PCUL01000358.1:0-7538 GCA_002771745.1 Bacteroidetes bacterium CG18_big_fil_WC_8_21_14_2_50_41_14 | reverse complement strand
TACACGTTCATTGAATTCGAGCCACGATATCTCCCTGTTTAATAAGTATTTTTTGCGCTCCATTATCAGCTCTGTTAATAAGGCGATGATGCTAAATGAACCTGGTTAAAAACCTATTTTTGAGGTTCCTTTTTACAAACATTCCAATGTTTCATGATCAGGTGTAAAAATACAAAAGAATTGATTCCTCCGATTTTAGGAATCATAAGTTTAGTTAAAATCCAATGGTTCAAGCGTCCAATGGTTCAAGCGTCCGCTTGGACCTTAGACCCCCTGAACCATGGTTCAAGCGTCCGCTTGGACCTTAGTCCTGGTTGTTATTTTTAACCTCCATACCGCAAGCGACTGATGATTTCTATCAGTATGAGCCATATCAAAAAAAAAGGACACCTTGCCAGGCATCCTTAATTTGAATGTATTTAACCATTCAACTTCCTACATTTCCTTCTGCAATGTAGCGTCCTCCAAAATCAGGTCATAGGTATACCCTGCACCAAAGTCCTTGTTCAAACTCAGTATCCCTTTGAATACAACTACCTCGCCCACCTTGGTTTCATCATTGCTGGTGATGGTCAGGTCGTAATAATCACCTGCCTCAGTGCCATCCTGGATATGTATCCAGTTGCGGTTCATGATGGCAGCATTAAATTTGGTAACAATTCCTTTCACCATCACTTCTTTCCCGGCAAGTTGCTCACGATTGGTAATCACTTCAGCCAACGTCATGCCGCCGGGAATGGGATCAATTTCAACTTTCTTTTTGTCACCACCCGATTTATTTGCAGTAACCCTTTCCTCTGGTGTTAACGTGGTTGTCGGTGCCATTCGTGTTACATCGCTCTCGCCTGTTGGATCGTCGCTGATAACCTGCACAAACAGTACTTTTTCGAAGGTGCGGTTAAGCTCCTTGCTTTCAAAATTGGTCATGGGCAAGCCGCTGTTGTAATAAATAACCTTACCGACAGCAATGTCGCTTTTAGGGATGGCCATCCAATAGTTTGATCCATTTTCATTCACTTCCAGATAGGTGTAATTGGAGGTTTGAATCACGTCTGCCACGGTTGCCGTGTGAGCCCAGTTCGCATTTTGAGAAGCAGGGGCGGGCGTGTTATTGCAGCTGCTTAAAGCCATTATCGATGCAATGGCCAGAAAAAATAAGTGTCTCATAAGTTGGTTTAGTTTAATGAATTTCAAGATTTGTATTTTGTTAAAAGTTTCTTTTTTATAAATATTCTTTCGATGTGTTGATGGCACGATGGTTAGTGTGCCCTGTATTTTGCAAATGGGTCAGGAACTCAATATCCAAAAAGCGGGAAACCACTCATCAGTTCGTTCACACGTTTTTTTACCGATTGGATTGCTTCGGCGCTGTCGATGTTTGAAATGACCTCATCAATCAGCTCTACTATGGGAGCCATGTGCGCTTCTTTCATTCCGCGGGTGGTGATGGCCGGAGTACCTACCCGCAAACCACTGGTCTGGAATGGTGAGCGGCTGTCGAATGGAACCATATTTTTGTTGATGGTGATATCGGCCTTTACCAGCGTGTTCTCCACCACCTTGCCGGTGATGTCAGGGAATTTGCTTCTTAGGTCGATGAGCATCAGGTGGTTGTCTGTACCCCCCGAAATCACCTTATATCCTTTGTCCATAAAGGCCCTGGCCATGATAGCGGCATTTTTCTTTACCTGAAGGATGTATTCAAAGTAAGGGTCGGTGAGGGCTTCGCCAAATGCCACTGCTTTCGAGGCTATCACATGCTCCAACGGGCCACCCTGAATTCCGGGAAATACAGCTGAATTAATGATTGCCGACATCATCTTAATTTCTCCTTTGGGTGTTTTCTGACCCCATGGATTTTCAAAGTCTTCGCCCATCAAAATCATTCCTCCACGTGGCCCGCGCAAGGTTTTGTGGGTGGTGGTAGTCACGATATGGCAAAATTCAATGGGGTCATTCAACAAACCTTTGGCAATCAAACCGGCGGGATGTGCAATGTCGGCCATCAGGATGGCACCTATTTCATCAGCAATATCGCGCATGCGCTCGTAGTCCCAATCGCGCGAGTAGGCCGAAGCACCCGCGATGAGCATTTTGGGTCTGTGTTGTTTGGCCAGCTGTTCCATCTCATCATAATCCACCGTACCCGATTCTTCATTTACATGATAGGCAACAGGTTGGTATAAAATACCCGATGAGTTAACAGGTGAGCCATGTGAAAGGTGGCCTCCATGCGAGAGGTCGAGTCCCATAAAAGTATCGCCCGGGTTCAAACAGGAAAAGAATACAGCCATATTGGCCTGGGCTCCTGAATGCGGTTGTACGTTGGCATACTCGGCGTCGAACAATTCACAAGCCCTGTCGATGGCCAGTTGCTCCGATTGATCTACAATTTCACAACCACCATAATACCTCTTTCCGGGATATCCTTCGGCATATTTGTTGGTCATCACCGAACCCATGGCTTCCAATACCTGATCGCTAACGAAGTTTTCAGAGGCAATCAACTCAATTCCATGCATCTGGCGTTCTTTTTCCTGCTTTATCAGGTCAAATATTTTATGATCTCTTTCCATTTATTTTGGTTTTTGGGCATGTATCAAATAATAAAGCAACAAAATTAAATAACTTTTAACACACAATTCATAAAATAAAACAACGTTTTACAAATATCCTTGTTAAGTTTGCCGATTAAAACCTATGGATGACCGTGCCGGAAGGCATAAAGCACCTTGTGTACAGCGTTCTGCCGGAGTTGGTGGAGAAATAAAACTCAGTAATGGTAACATTTGAAAAAACAAAACTAACTAACGGACTAACCGTCTTGGTGCACCGCGATCGCCATACGCCCATCGTCGCCATGAACCTGATTTATCAGGTGGGTTCGAAAAACGAAGATCCCGGGCAGACCGGGTTTGCTCACTTGTTTGAGCACCTGATGTTTGGAGGATCGGTGAATATACCCAAATACGATATTCCACTCGAGAGGGCAGGAGGTGAAAACAACGCTTTTACGAATTCCGACTATACCAACTATTATCTTACTTTCCCTAAAAACAACCTCGAAACAGCCTTCTGGCTGGAGTCGGACAGGATGCTTGGCCTTGAATTTTCACAACGCAGTCTGGATGTGCAGAAACAAGTGGTGATAGAAGAATTTAAACAAAATTACCTTAACCAGCCTTATGGTGATGTGTATCTTCTGCTCAAACCGCTGGCCTATAAAGTACATCCCTATCGGTGGAGCACCATTGGGCGTGAAATCAGCCACATCGAAAGTGCTACCCTCGACCATGTAAAGACCTTTTATCAACAACATTACAACCCCGATAATGCCATCCTGAGTATAGCCGGAGATGTAACGCCGGATGAGGTGTTTAAACTGGCTGAACATTGGTTTGGTCCGGTTCCGGCCGCTAACCTGGTGGCAGAGTCCTATCCCGGTGAACCCATACAGAAAGAAGCACGTCGGCTTTCCGTGTACCGCGATGTGCCTCAAAATGCACTCTATATGGCCTGGCACATGCCTGCGCGGCGCGACCCGGGTTATTATATCACGGATTTGATCTCAGACGTGCTGTCAAATGGCCATTCTGCCCGTCTATATCAGAACCTGGTGAAAGAAAAAAAACTGTTTACCGATCTCACTGCATTTATCAGCGGCGACATTGATACCGGCCTGTTTATTATTACAGGAAAGCTGATGGATGGTGTCAGCATGGAGGAGGCCGAAGCAGCGATATGGACAGAACTAAAACACCTGGCAACCGATCTCATCACGGAAGAGGAATTAATAAAAATCAAAAATAAAATAGAAGCGAACCTTATTTTTTCCCGGATGCCCGTTCTTAACAAAGCCATGAATCTGGGTTATTTTGAAATGCTGGGTGATGCCGCTGCGATGAACGATGAAGTTAATAAGTATCAACGCATCACCCGCGAAGATATCGCCGACCAAGCCCGATCGATGCTGGTGGAGTCAAAGCAAAACACCCTAACTTATTATGCCCAAAGCAAGTAGCCAGCTATGAAACAATCTTCACAACCCAACCGCACATCAGCACCCGACCCCGCAACACATTTGAAGTTGCTTCTCGACGAACCCCGGTGTATCACCCTCGATAATGGGGTGAAAGCCTACCTCATTGAGGCGGGTCAGGAAGAGGTGACCCGAATCGACCTGGTCTATAATGCCGGATCAGCCTTTCAGGAAAAACACCTTGTGGCTGCCGCCGCCAACCGCCTGCTGAGGGAAGGAACCAATACACACACCTCATTCCAAATTGCTTCCACCCTCGACTACCACGGAGCCTATCTCGATACCTCGGTGACCAAAGATACCGCTATCCTCACCCTTTATACACTCAATAAATACCTGCATCAGTTGTTGCCTTTGGTAAGCGAAATACTATATGAACCTGCTTTTCCTGAAGACGAACTTCAAACTTATCTGCAAAAACAACGTCAGGAATTTTTGATTAACAGCACCAAGGTAAAGTTTAAAGCCATGATAGGCTTTAATGGCCTTGTTTTTGGCAAAACCAGTGCTTACGGGCAACACCTGACCTTGGAGGATTTTGAGCTGCTTAGCAAAACAGATGTGGCTGACTTTTATAAACGTTACTATGTACCGGAGAATGGTTGGATTTTAGTCAGTGGTCACATCACCGAAGAAATCCCCTTACTGCTCAATCGTTATTTTGGAGAACACAAGGGCAGCCATCCCGATTTTTCACTTCCGAGCCTGCACTATGCTGACCGTGTGATCGACAGCGGCGACCACCTGGAGGAAAAACCAGATGCCCTTCAATCGGCTATTCGTATCGGGATGCCCATTGTGGGGAAAAGCCATCCAGATTTCAATACCCTGCAACTGCTCAACATGGTGCTGGGTGGATATTTTGGATCGCGCCTGATGACTAACCTGCGTGAGGAAAAAGGGTATACCTACGGGGTCAGTTCGCACCTGGTCAATTACCGGTATGGCGGCTTTTTTAGTGTGGCCACCGAAGTAAATGCAGCCTATACCGAGGCCGCGCTCAGTGAAATATGTAAGGAAATGAAACTACTCAGGGAAGTGCCATTGGGACAGGAGGAACTCAGCCTGGTGAAAAATTATCTCTATGGTACTTTTCTCAGAAGTTTCGATGGGCCATTTGCCCTGTCGGATAAGTATATCTCCGCCCGCGATCACGATCTCCACTTTAGTTATTATCACCAAAGTCTGGCAGCCATGATGCGGACCACTTCTGAACAACTTATCGACGTTGCCAACCGGTATCTGGTTCCTGATCAGATGATTCGACTGGTGGTGGGTAGAAAAGACCTTGACGTTTCTAAAAAATGAAACCGGGCCTGCACCATATCGCCGGATGGCTTGTTCCCGTGTTCCTGATGTGGATGCTGGTGGTTGGCTTTACTGTGAGAGCGGATCATGCGACTCCTGTGATCTCTTGCCTCGAAGTTCATCCCGATGGAAGTGTAACCATCTCCTGGACAAATGTGGATGTTGACGTTCAACAACAGAATGTCTTCTATTCCGCCGATAATGGAATTACCTATTCCCGGGTGGGACAATTGGACACATACAATCCGGACATCTCCAATTATCATCATCTTACTGCCGATGCAGGGCAGGCCATCCGGTTTTATTATGTCGAAATCATCTATCCTGACGGAACCGTTGAATCGCTTCCGGCAAGAACCATGTTGCTTTTTGCACAGCAACCGCCTCTGTCAGGTGTCGTTGTGCTCTCGTGGAATGATATGCAGAACAATAGCAATCTGTACCAGATATGGCAAGAGGTTCCTGTAGGTCAATGGTCCATGATCGCCGATGATTATGACCGCACTTTGTATAACGACACCTTGCAAGACAATATTTGTAATGATACGGTGAGCTATCGTGTGGAAGTCGTTGACCCGGCAGGTTGCCGTTCAGTTTCGACTGTTGCAGGCGGAAGGTTTAGTGAGACCAGGAAACCTGTCCCTCCCATTTTCGACTCCATCTCAGTGAATGCAGCCGGCGAGGTGGTGCTTGGCTGGACATCATCAACCAGTTTCGATACAAGAAGTACCATTCTCTATCGCAACAACTTTCCCATCGCTACCATACCCGTATCGGCCCCTTTTCAGGGATTTCTTGATATCGGATTACAACCATGTACCGATCCCGACCTGATTTATTCTCTTGCTGCCGAAGACAACTGTGAAAATTTGAGTATCATAAACGACGACAGCAAGTTGTCCCCTGTTTTTCAGCATAGTCCGGAAACATTTACCTGTGAACAGCAAACCGTTTTGCAATGGAATCCTTATTTGAATGCCAACCCTCCTCTGGAGGCCTATCAGGTGTTATATAGCGTGAATGGGGATCCTTTCACTTTGGCCGGGACAGTGGATCCATCCTTTACTACCTTCACTCATGAAAATATACTTCCTGCCACCACCTACATCTATGCTATCAGGGCGAAGTTTAATGGAGGAAGTTCTACTTCGTGTCAAAAAGTCATTACCACAGGTACTTACATAGCTCCTGAATTTATCTATCTGGCCAACGCCAGCGTGCTTCCTTCATCGCAAATGGAGGTGACTATCGATGTGGACCTGGCTCCTTTAACGTGCAGATGGGAAGTGTGGAGATCAGGAAGCTTGTCCGTTACTCCTGTTCTCATCAGGACCATCGACCGCGGTGAGATAACCGATGTGCCGTTGGTATTTATCGATGAAACTGCCGAAGTAAACATGGAATCGTATGACTATCAGGTGAAGGTGGTGGATAGCTGTGGACGCCAGGACCTGGGCTCCAACACCATGACAACCATGCTGCTGACCGGAGAAGCCATCTCCGATGAAGAAAACCACCTTCAATGGAATGCTTGTGAGGGGATGGACGCAGGAATAAAGCAATACCGCATCTTTCGATCAGCAGGTTCCACCGAGGCTCTGCAACCCATCGACTCGGTTGCCCCTGATGTGCTCGAATATACCGATCACCTGGCAGGTCAGCCCATTGAATCGGGATTGGCTGTGTATTGGATAGAGGCTGAGGAAAACCCGGGTAACGTCTATGGCTATCGCGAACGAAGTCTGTCCAACCGCATCACCTTTGCCCAGGAAACCGGACTATATATGCCCAATGCCTTCCGACCGGGAGGACTAACCCCCGTTTTTAAGCCTGTATTTCTGTTCTTTAACGGAAAGTCATATCTTTTTCAGATCTATAATCGCTGGGGACAAATGATTTTTGAAACAAAACAACCCGATGAGGGCTGGGACGGAACCTACATGGGAAACCATTCTTCAACAGGAACTTACCTTTACAGGCTCGTCTATCAGGACTACAACGGTAGAACCACTGAAAAACGAGGAGCGTTTACAGTAGTCAACTAATCAGGGAAAATTCTTGTCCTTTCAATGGTGGTGTCCTTCTTCTCTCTGATGGTGTCCTTCCGACCGGAATAACCCGACGATAGGAGGGTTATGTAGCGGAGGAATCTGACTCTTTCAGCGAAATTCAGGTTCATTTGAATGAGGCC
>PCUL01000227.1 GCA_002771745.1 Bacteroidetes bacterium CG18_big_fil_WC_8_21_14_2_50_41_14 | reverse complement strand
TTGTACTATGTCAGAAAGTTATCAAATAAGGGATCAAAATGCGGTACATTTTTTAACATTCCAGGTGGTAGGCTGGGCGGATATTTTTACACGCAAGTGTTATCGCGATATTCTAATTGAGAGTTTCAACTACTGTAGAACTCATAAAAACTTAAAATTACATGCTTATGTTATTATGAGTAACCATGTGCACTGCATTTTGAGTTCGGAAAACAACCTGTCGGATGTTGTGAGGGATTATAAAAAGCACACATCAAAAGCCATTTTAAAGGCAATTAAAGAGCAACCTGAAAGCAGAAGGGAATGGCTGATGATGATATTTGAATATCATGCGAAATTTAATAAAAGAAACAAGGATATTCAATTTTGGACGCACGAAAATCACGCTGTTGAATTGAGTAGTAACGAAATGATTGAAAGTAGAATAGATTACATTCATCAAAATCCTGTCAGGGCTGGAATAGTTGAGTTTGAGCATGAATATTTGTATTCAAGTGCCAGAAACCCCACCTGGCGCGCGAATTTTTCGCGTGCCCTTAATACAGCAATTTGCAAATCAATAAACGGACGCTGGTTCAATTCTGGAAATCGGGCTAAGTTTTGTTTGAGGTTTGAGATAACGGTAGTTGATGCAGGTTATAGCACACGTTGGAAAAAAACGCGCCAGAGTTGGGGTGTTAATGGTAATAGTCACGCGTTATGCTATCGCTAAACGCACGCCAGTGAGAGCCAGTGAGAGAATTTTATAAGTATGTTATCAGGTGTTCCATAGCTAAATACATACCAGTTAATTGAATACGATTTTAGAATATAAATACAAAATGTAATACCAATGAAAAAAGTCCTTTTTCTGGTCATCCTAAGCATGGCATTTGTTTTCAGAGCAAACAGCCAGTTTTTTGTGCCCAAACAAAAACTTGTGGCCGACATCGAAAATAAGCAGTTAGTCGTCCAGCTCTTTGAAACTGATGACAAGGTTGAACGAAAACTAAAGGGTGAACCAGATAAACTTAAGGAATATCTGAAGTTTATTGACCTTCGAAATCGTGTTCTTAGGTTAAGTTTCGAAAGCTACTGGAAATTAAATAAAGACATACAATTTCTTACACCTGCCGAAATAGAAGCCAATATAAATAATTCGGAGAACGTTGTAATATATTATGAAGAATGGAGCTATAATCAAGTTGCAGAGCTATCCACAATGGGTGAAACCGATAAAACGCCTACAAGAAGAGCTGAGGGTTATTTTTTAAAAATGAGAAATGCCGAAGATAAGCTCGATTTTTTTCGAGTAACTTTGCCAAATGATATGCTTAATGAAGGAGATTATAAGTTCATCCTTCATCAATTCGAAAAATTTATAAAATCAGGGATGCAAGGCAAAAACAAAAGAGATAGGTCGTTGTATGATGTCCAACGAAATCTGTCGATAATCGGATCAAAAACAATGGTAGTTTCTCAAACAAGCCTTGGTAAGATTTCAAATGAAAAAGCAATAGGGTATTATTCAAATAAAATGCAAATAGCAACTAATGATCACATAGATAGTCTTATTATTCAGGGTGATACACAGACCTTATACGTGACAGAAGTGTGGTCAAATAACAAAAATCAGTGGATGACCGCAATCGTTGATGTGGCAACACAGGATATTGTTGCCCTATATTTACTGGGAGAAGGCATATATAGCAATTATAAAACACGTATCGGACTTGGTAAAGAGGGCTATATTTCAAATAATCAGCTAATCAGTTTCAGGAGCCGCTTAATATTATCCAAAACCCACTTTAAAAACATGACTTCAAAAATACAAGTCAAAATGAACTATTGATTCGATTGGTTCAGCATTAACAACCAGCATGCATTTCATGCCTCCGTTGCTCCGTGCTTACGTTTCTATGGCAGGTTTACCTACCTACGGCAGGTTTACCTACCTACGGCAGGTTTACCTACCTATGGTAGGCGAACCCGTAGATTTCTTATAAGCGTCAGTTAAACCTGCCGGCAGACAGGGCTGCAATGAAGTGGACTGATTTGTCTCGATACTCCACCCACCTATGTCAGGAGACAGATATAAAATCGATAATCAGGAAGCAGTTTATTTCCTAACCCTTACGATAGTTGGGTGGCTGGATGTTTTTACCAGGATTGAATACAAGGATGTAATTGTTGAAAGTCTGGCCTGGTGTCAACGAGAAAAA
>PCUL01000305.1:2239-3140 GCA_002771745.1 Bacteroidetes bacterium CG18_big_fil_WC_8_21_14_2_50_41_14 | reverse complement strand
TGAGAAAGTATTTTTAGTGTTTGGAATTTCTTTTTAATCTAATTGATAAAACATGTTTAATACAGGTACAACAACATTTATGCTCATCAGCACCAGCCTGGTCATGCTGATGACTCCCGGACTGGCCTTCTTTTACGGAGGGTTGGCCGGCAGGAAAAATATCCTGGGCATTATGATGCAAACATTTGTATCATTGGGAATTACCACCGTTATGTGGATTGGCGTAGGTTATTCTTTGTCGTTTAGCGGAGGCGAAGGGGGCATTATCGGAAATCTCGATCATGTTTTTTTGCGTGGGATTGCCATAGATGCAGCGTTTGGTCAGCAAGGTCAGCAATTTCCTGAATATATTTTTATTGCTTACCAGATGATGTTTGCCATTATTACCCCGGCCCTTATTACCGGAGCATTTGTGAACAGGGTCAGTTTTAAAGGCTATTTAATCTTTTTGGTGTTATGGCAGTTGTTTGTCTACTATCCCTTTGTTCACATGATTTGGGGCGGTGGAATTATGGCCGAATGGGGCGTTCTTGATTTTGCAGGTGGTATCGTGGTTCACGCCACAGCAGGTTTTGCAGCGCTGGCTTCTGTTATTTATGTGGGTAAACGCCAGGATAGGCAATCACCTCCAAACAGCATTCCTTTGGTAGCCATTGGTACCGGTTTGTTGTGGTTTGGTTGGTACGGTTTTAATGCCGGTAGCGAATTGGCAGTGGATAAGATTACCACACTGGCATTTTTAAATACCGACATTGCCGCCTCGTTTGCAGCCGTTACCTGGCTAATTGTTGAATGGGTTAAAACCGGAAAACCGAAATTTATTGGTTTGTTAACCGGTGCTGTGGCCGGATTGGCAACCGTAACGCCTGCCGCCGGATTTATCCCTGTTTGGGCTGCCATC
>PCUL01000305.1:0-2169 GCA_002771745.1 Bacteroidetes bacterium CG18_big_fil_WC_8_21_14_2_50_41_14 | reverse complement strand
GGACAAAGTGGTTTGCTCGAAGGAAACAGTGCCTTTTTCTTCAAAGAGGTGATTGCTGTTGTGATTGGAGCTGCCTATGCTTTCCTGTTTACCTACCTGATGCTGGTGGTCATCAACAAAATCACCAAAGTGAAGGTATCCGAAGAGGAAGAAGCCATGGGTCTTGATTATTCACTGCATGGTGAAAACGCGTACGATTCGGGAGCATTATAAAATGATAACCAAAAGGGCTGATTATTTGAAGTTTCAAATAATCAGCCCTTATTTTTTGTCCTGGAAATCCCTAAACAGGCGACAAGTCCCTGGCTTTTTTTATCTCATTCAGGTTGAGCTCGTGGTGTACTTTGTGCAGATCGCAAAACTCCAGAAGTGCTTCCAATGGCAGATTTCCAACCAATTCCTTACCGGTTTGTGGACATCCTCCCAATCCTCCGATTACGGTATCAAACCTGCGGATGCCGGCACGGTAAGCGGCAGCCACCTTTTCGATGCGTTTGTTGGGCAGTGAGTGCAGGTGCAAGCCAAACTCCGCATCAGGAAATTCTTTTATGAGCAACCTGAACACCTTTTCAATGACAAGTGGGTCGGTTTCTCCAAAAATATCCGAAAAGGGAAATACATTCAATTCTTTTCCCATCATCCTGTCCACCCATTCGTACAAGATATCCATGCTCCAGGGATCTCCGTAAACGCTGCCAAAACCCATGGAGAAAAACACCACCAGTTCTTTGCTGTGCTTAAGGCAATTATTCTGAATCCCATCGATGGTTTGATCGGCTTGTTTAAGCGTACTGTTAATGTTTTTGCGTAAAAAAGTGGGCGAGGTCGAAAAAGGGAAAAACACCTGATCAACCTGTTTAAAACTGCATGCCAGCTGCCCGCCTTTTTCGGTGGCTGTAAGCACCGCAATTTCAGAGGTCACTCCGTTCAGGTCAAGTTGGTTAAGTACCTCTGCGGTATCCGCCATTTGCGGGATGATTCTGGGTGATACAAAACTGCCCACTTCTACAGTTTGAAATCCACACCTGAGCAGTTGATTGATATACTGAACTTTTTCGGTAGTGGGAATTATAGTACCGAGCGCCTGAAATCCGTCCCGGGGAGTTTCAATAATTTTTATGATGTTATCCACAGTTAAAGTATTGGTTAACAAGGGCCATCACCTCGTCTTCATCATCCTGGATGCGGGTGATCAGTCCTTCGTCGTTAAATTTAGTAAGTTTAGTGATGATGTGGTCAATAACCCTGTCGGGGAATATATCATGTTGAGTATAAAACTGTCTTTGTTCATGTAAATTTTTAGCCGATTGCACGCATGAAGTGGGCAACTGGGCCAGCTGTTGCTGGCGTTTTTTGTTTTCTTCATCAAAAATATTGATGTCCACGTAAGTATTATTGGTTACTTCCAGGGGATTTTTCAGCTCAAAGCCATGACGGGCTGCAACGGTGAGACCTGCCAACAACATGTAAATATCCGCTGAACCATCAGGGCTGCGCAATTCAACAGTTTGTTTACCGCTCATGTCGATGATATTTCCCTTTTCCTGTGGGTTTACTTTGTGAATCATGTTGGATGGCATTGCCCATCCCAAGGGAACTCTCACGAGCACCGAACGGTTCCGGTCGCCCCAGCAAATATTGGTGGGTGCTTCCTGGTGTGGAACCAACCGGAAATAGGAAGTCGGGTTTTGGTTTCCAAAGGCCGTTAACGATGGTGCAAGTTCCATGTATCCCGCGATTGCCGTTTTGGCGATATCGCTTAATTTACCCTCTTTGATCATCATGTTTTTGCCATCTTTCATCACACGGGTGTGAATATGAAGGCCGCTACCGGCCTTCCCCACGGTAATCTTGGGGGCAAAGGTCACCATCACGCCATACTGCTCGGCCAGAGTGCGTATAATCCATTTGGCTTTCACCAGCTGATCGGCAGCATCTTCAACATTGGTAGGAAGGAACTCAATTTCATTTTGTTCGTACACCATCCCGTTTTTTGTAAAATTACCCACTTCGGAGTGTCCGTATTTTATCAGTCCACCCGATTCAGCAATCAGCTTCATGGCTTCGGTCCTGAAATCGCCCCATTTTGAGTATGGTGAAGATTCGTGGTAGCCTTTTTGATCTTCGGTCTTGAAGAGGCCGTCATCTTCGCTAATGATATAATACTCC
>PCUL01000130.1:1206-2175 GCA_002771745.1 Bacteroidetes bacterium CG18_big_fil_WC_8_21_14_2_50_41_14 | reverse complement strand
TTCGATGATGGCAACATGAATACCAAAACCGATGTGGGGACTTATTTATATGGTACAGGAAATGATGGTCCGCATGCTGTAAGCAGGATAAAGGACCCTGATGCGGCTTACCTTGCCATGGCTAAAATCAACAAGCAGGAACTCACTTACACAGGTTTTGATAAAACTGCCACCATCAGGCAGTATAACCCTGCAAACCCGGAACAGGCCTCTGCTTTGGAAATTACCTATGGTCCCGGGCAATCACGAAAGTTGACCAAACTTTACAAGGCAGGTGATTTGGTTAAAACAAAAACTTTCGTAGACGGAACCTTTGAAATTGAAGAAGATGCCAACGGTAACCTGCGCCAGTTGCATTACCTCAGCGGAGGAGACGGCCTTTTTGCCATTTACATAATCGATCAGGCTGGCAAAGCAACCATGAACTACATCCACAAAGACTACCAGGGTAGTTTTGAAACCATTACCAACCATAAGGGCGCGGTTGTAGAAAGGCTAAGTTTTGACCCTTGGGGTAGGCGAAGGAACGCTACTGACTGGACTTTTAACAGTATTCCGGAAACATACATGTTCGACCGCGGATATACCGGGCACGAACACCTGGATGTATTTGAGCTGATCAACATGAATGGCCGCATGTACGATCCTATGCTGGGCCGTTTCCTCTCACCCGACAACTATGTGCAAGCTCCTGATTATACCCAGAATTTTAACAGGTATAGCTATGTATTGAATAACCCGCTGAAATATACGGATCCTACAGGAGAGTTTTTCTGGGCACCAGTCATAATAGGAGCAGCCATTGGAGCATATACAGGCTATAAGATCGCTGATGCCAAGGGGTACGATATGGGTAACTGGCAAACGTACGGCTATATGGTTGGAGGTGCTGTAATTGGTGGGGTTTCTGGCTATGCCGGGGCATACATAGCAGCGGGAGGAGGATTTATGGCGAACACCATGGGGATT
>PCUL01000130.1:0-1130 GCA_002771745.1 Bacteroidetes bacterium CG18_big_fil_WC_8_21_14_2_50_41_14 | reverse complement strand
GTGTAGCTTCATATGATTTTGGCACTGGTGAATGGGGATATTTGGGCAAGGAAGGTAATAGTGCTTTAGCTAATATTGGATATGGTTTTGGAGCTTTGGCGAATTTATCGGATATGGTTTCGTTGTTAAGAGGTGGAGGGCAAAATATTAAAGTTAATTCTGCCAAAACAACAAAGGATGATTGGTGGGGACATAGTTCTATGACCGATGAGAATGGACAAAGATTGGTGTCTATTGGCCCAGACAGTCCAGTTCAAAAAGCCTCAAGTTTATCAGATACGTGGCAAAACTCTATTAAAGGGGCAAAACTTTGGGATACATATTTAAATGAAAAAGGTACTTGGTCAGTTGAGCTGAACAATGTAAGCACAACTGCCATAAGCAAATACGCATCTGGTATAACTCGTTGGGATTTACTTCTTAATAGTTGTGTAGGGCATACTACAAGGGCATTGTGGAGTGCGGGAGTTCCAACTATATATTCACTCCATCCACATATGTTAAATCTTCAATTACTTATCAGGCAAATGGGGATTTATTCAAGTCCGTATCTTTACCAAATCCCATAAACTACAAGAATATGAGATATCCAGTATTAATAATTATTTTACTTACTTATATGAGTATATCTGGACAGGTGCGCAATTTTAATGATATTCCAAATGATATTTTACTGCAGTTGGATAAAATGGGCGTTGATGGCTCGCCGCTGTTAAACAGTCACGAAAGTGCTTTCCTAAAAATAATTTTCAAAGACAGTTTAAAAGGATTTGATTTTATAAATAAGAAAGTGGGATTTATTAAAATTTCTGGTGAAAAGGGTAAAATACATTACTTCGATATGCAAAAGAAACATTTTGTTGATGAGAAACACCCTTGTGATAACGGCACATTGTATATTTTTGATGCATCCCAAAAAGAAGAATCGGGCGGATATGATGCGGGGATTGTATATTGGAATAAATTTTTAGTTCCAATAGATAAGGTTGTTACAAAGTTAAAAAAGTAGCATTAATTAAAATGACTATCAGGAATGTCTCCCAAATTCGTTTTATATTTGTCAGAAAAAAATTGAACCTATTTGAATTTGTTGGTAGATTTCCGGATGAACTTCGTGCCAAGCTCACCCC
>PCUL01000356.1 GCA_002771745.1 Bacteroidetes bacterium CG18_big_fil_WC_8_21_14_2_50_41_14 | reverse complement strand
GGTACACATTGGAAAACCGGGCACCAGAGATGGAAGTTGCCTGGATTGAAATCCAGGCTTACAATATAAGTCGTGCCTACGGCACTTTGAGTAGTTTGAGAAATCGGTAGTTATTACAGGTTAGGGGGTAAGACATCCTCGTTACCGCTGTGCTCAAACGACGAGAGGGGGGGTTACCTGCAGATTTCCTATCGGAGTCAGGTAAACCTACCGTCAGACAGGGTTGCAATGAAGTGGCCTGAATTGTTTCCATACTCCACCTACCGGCCACTACCGGTGCTGTTGCTGGCGCGCAAATGTTTCGTGTGCCGGAAATTTTGTTAAGGAAGTGTGTTGTCACGCGTTACGCTATCGCTAAACGTGCGCCAATGTTTTAAAACAGACTCCTTATAAAGGTTTAATTTTTTATAAATTTATAAGACGAAATATTATTTGTACTTAAAATTCTCACTACATAGATTCCTTTAGTCAATTGGCCTACGGAGAAGCTCCTTTCTATACCTTCCAGCAATAATTTACCCTCTGTATTATAAATGCTCACTTTCGCGTTATCAGGCAGACCATTTAAGTTTAGCGTATTTCTCACAGGATTTGGATATATCAGAATGGTGTCGGTGTTATTCTCTGCAATTGTTAAAATGGTGTTGTTTATATTGTAGTAGCACCTGTTTTGCAACACCCATGTGTTAATATCGTTATCCCAATCATAATACGAGTCTACGGTTTGGTTATTATCAACATCATAGCGATATTCATTTTTAGCGGAAATTTCCCAATCGTTTGTTGTGTTATAATCAAATAGATAAAAGATGTCAGATGTTAGGTTGTTATTTGCATCATATCCATAAACATTCTTAGAATAAACTTCCCAATCTTCAGTAAGGTATTCCGCATAAGACATAATTTTTGTTGCCAGTACATTGTTTGCATCGAATGAGAATTCATATTTGTACATACCCCACCAAAAGTTGTACATCAGGTCCCATTCTGACTTACTTTTTGATGTTTGGTTATTGTTGTCATCATATGCATATTCATATTTGTATACAAGATACCAGAGGCTATCACTTCCAAATGAAAATATCTCCTTTATAAGATTGTTGCTGGTGTCATAAGTAAATTCATCTTTTAAATCTTTTTCCCAATCGTTAACGTTGCTATTCCAGTAGTAACTATAAGTTAAAATTAAATTTAAATTTGTATCATAATAATACTCCATTTTGGAATAATTTTCCCAGTCACCGGTGGTGCTGTTCCATTCGTAGTACATATTCAGCGATAAGTCACCATTGAGGTTATAGGTAAATTCATTTTTTTCTGTAAATTCCCAACTGTTACTGGTGGTATTCCATTGGTGTTTAATGTCCTGAGTTTGGAAACCGTTGTTATCAAAGATATATTCGTGTTTATCAAAATATACCCATTCGTTACTTTCATTGTTGCCAAACCGAATAAACAAGGTTTGGTTATTGTTTGCATCGTAGGTGTATTCGTTCCTGACAATACCTCTCCAATTGTTAAGGGTGCTACTCCAATAATAGGATTCGAAAATTATTAGATTTCCATTGTTATCCCATTGTTTAACCATGCGTTTCTGAATTTCGCCCGTAGAATCCTGAGGTGTGCTGAAAGAATATCAGCTTGTATCTACTGTCATGGTTGTTTCTTCCAGGTTCAAGGCTTTGTTTAAAAAGATGGTTTGTTCCAGGCTGTTTTTATGTTGCTTCAATGCCTGCATCTTTAATGGTTCACTACCTCTGCTTTGCATTGTATTCTGCCCAAAGCCGTACATGGCGGTAGTCATTAAAAGAGCGATAAAAAGTAATGTTTTTGCTTTCATGTGAAATCTCGGTGTTTAGTTAATTTGTTTTTTATTATTTGTGGTGCTATTGTGCTTATTTACAATCGGTGAAAATGCTTTGTAATGGTGCAATTGTGTTTATTCCATTATATTTGATTTTGTTATTTTGCTTTTCTGTTTTAATTATTATCAAATTATTTATTGTTAACCAATTAAGAGCCTTTTAAATAGAATCCACTACCCTTTGAAAGAGCTCATTTGGTTATGAAAGTGTAAATCTAAGGAATATTTTTAAAGTATCAACTTTACTGATGAAAATTGTAAGAATTAAATTGTGTGTGGACAACTGAATTAGAGGTTTTATT
>PCUL01000368.1:56660-68166 GCA_002771745.1 Bacteroidetes bacterium CG18_big_fil_WC_8_21_14_2_50_41_14 | reverse complement strand
CCTATTTCAGGGACAAGGACCATTTTGGTGACACCACCGGGATTCTGGTAGCCTCCATCGGTGCCAATTATACACTTCCCAACAGCCTTTACATGCATGTTTCGGTAATTTACAACAGCAACGGAACCACCGGTCCGTCCGGACAAGGCGCCAATTTGCTGATTGGACAGATGTCGGCTAAAACGCTGACACTTTCGAAGTTCGATGTTTTTGCAGAGGTCTCCTACCCCATCACTCCACTCATTAAGGCCAACCTGAACGGCATTGTAAATCCGCTTGATCATTCGGCCTATGCGGGACCCAATGTGAGTTTTAATCTGACCCAAAATCTGGGTTTGATGGTGATGAGCCAGGTATTTTTAGGCAAATCCGGAACAGAATTCGGCGGATACGGTCAGATCTATTATTTTAGACTGAAATATAGTTTCTAGTCAATAGAATACTTGCTATTTTTGTACAAGAATTTATCCATATGAGTATAATTTTCAGTATCCTCCGGTCGTCACTACTCCTTATAATAGCCGTACTTTCGATTGTTTTATCACTTACCATCAACGAATTCGGATTCTTTTTTGGTGTGACCCTGCTTATCGGCGGAGCACTCACAGCCATTTATCTCTTTATCCATTTTGACGAAACCCTCAACGAAAAGGTCATTATGGAAGCATTGATTGACGTTTTTGCTGGCCTGGTTTTACTCACCTTTCCTGAAATTTCCCAACGTTTTGTTATGGTAGATTTCGCCTTCTGGATAGCCGTGATGGGCATTTTATACCTTTCAGGAGGATTTTTCAACCACAAAAAATCGAATTATTTCTGGTTGTATGTGTTAACCGGACTCGCTTTGATCATTTTTGGGTTTATTGTAATGAACTATAATCCAGAAACTTTAGGATCGGTAAATTATTTGATGTCGTTTGCAATTATCCTCTATGGAATTGTTGGTATTTATCTGTCCATCGCCAGAAAAAAAGTTCCTTTTCAGTAAACCGACATACCGACTTGGATCTTTGGGCAGGTACATTGCACAATCAGATTAATCCAACATTAAAAAAATAACACATTTCAAATTAATCAGTTGATTTACAAAAGATTTAAAAACAGAAAAAGATTCAAAAAAAAGATTGCGTAATTCAATTTATCTTTCTATTTTTGCAGCCCGAATTTTTGAGTAAAAAATATAACGTATGTATTTAACTTCTGAAACTAAAAAAGAGATTTTTGAAAAGTATGGTACCGCCGCTACCGACACCGGTTCTGCCGAAGGCCAGGTTGCTTTGTTTACCTACCGCATTAAACACCTTACCGGACACCTTAAGATTAACAAAAAAGATGTCTTTACACAAAGATCACTCGTCAGACTTGTTGGTAAAAGAAGAAAGTTGCTCGACTACTTAAAAGAAAAAGATATTGAAAGATATCGTCATATCATTAAACAATTGGGTCTAAGAAAATAAGAAGGAACAGGTTCCTTCCTCCCTTGATAAGGCAATTTACCGATTGCCTTTTTTTGTGTTTTCAGTGTTCTCAATAATAAATAATTTATAAATATGAAACCAATTGAACCAATAACCACCTCCTTTTTACTGGAAGACGGGAGAACCGTAACCATTGAAACAGGAAAACTAGCCAAACAAGCAGATGGTTCTGTAGTGGTACGCATGGGCAACACCATGATACTTGCAACCGTAGTTGCAGCACAAGATGCCAAAGAAGACGTTGATTTCATGCCACTTTCGGTGGAATATAAAGAAAAATATGCTGCTACCGGAAAGTTTCCTGGTGGTTTCTTTAAACGTGAGGCACGCCCTTCCGAGCATGAAATCCTCATCTCCCGATTGGTCGACAGAGCATTGCGTCCCTTATTTCCTGAGGATTTCCATGCCGAAACCCAGGTATTGATTAGCCTTATCTCGGGTGGAGAAGACACTGCCCCGGATGCATTGGCTGCCCTGGCAGCCTCCGCAGCGCTTACCGTTTCTGACATCCCGTTTAACGGACCCATCTCTGAAGTGCGTGTTGCCCGTATTAACGGAAAATTTGTTATAAACCCACAGCTCTCCTTATTGGAAGGTGCTGACATCGAAATGATTGTAGCTGCCACCAAAGATAATATCATGATGGTTGAAGGTGAAATGAAAGAGGTCTCAGAAGCGGATATGCTCCAGGCCATTCAAGTCGCCCACGATGCCATTAAAATCCAATGCCAGGCACAGATCGACCTGGCCGAAAAAGTTGAAAAATCAAAAGTAAAACGCGAATATTGTCACGAGACCAATGATGAAGAGCTGAAAGCCAAAGTGATGGAAGCTACATATCAGGCTTGTTACGAAATAGCGCTTCAGGGAAACCCTGACAAACATGCTCGTAGCGATGCATTTAAAGCGGTTCGCGATGCCTATATCGAAACTTTTGAAGAAGAAGAACGTGCAGCTATTAACAACTTGGTTAAACGCTATTTCCATGATGTGGAAAAAGCAGCCGTGCGTACTGCTATTTTGAACGACCATATCCGCCTCGACGGACGCAAGACCAACGAAATCAGGCCAATTTGGTCCGAAGTAGATTATGTACCATCGGCACACGGATCGGCCGTTTTCACACGTGGTGAAACACAGGCTTTGGTGACCGTTACCCTGGGGGGTAAAATGGACTCACAAATGATTGATGGAGCGGTTATTTCAGGATATCGCAAATTCATGCTTCATTATAACTTCCCCCCTTTCGCAACGGGTGAAGTTAAACGCATGATGAGCATTTCGCGCCGTGAAGTAGGACATGGAAACCTGGCCGAACGTGCCTTGAAAGTCATGGTGCCAAATGGCGAAGACAATCCATATACCATCCGTATCGTCTCCGACATTCTGGAATCCAACGGTTCTTCATCCATGGCTACAGTATGTGGAGGAACGCTGGCATTAATGGATGCAGGTGTAAAAATGATAAAACCCGTAGCAGGTATTGCCATGGGTCTTATATCCGACAGTCAGTCGGGCAAATTTGCAATCCTGTCAGATATCCTGGGTGATGAAGACCATCTTGGTGACATGGACTTTAAAGTGACCGGGAGCAAAGATGGAATAACCGCATGCCAGATGGATATTAAGGTTGATGGCCTTTCCTATGAGGTTCTCGAGCAAGCACTCGAACAAGCGCGCCAGGGAAGGATTCATATCCTGGGCGAAATGGCCAATACCATTCAGGAACCCCGTGCCGATTACAAGGATTTTGTGCCACGTATCGAGAAAATGTTCATTGATAAAGAATTTATCGGTGCTGTTATCGGACCTGGTGGAAAAGTAATCCAGGAAATCCAAAAAGTAACCGGAGCAACCATTATTATTGAAGAAATCGACAACCAGGGAGTGATCGATGTGATGGGATCAAACAAAGCATCCATTGATGCAGCAAGAGCATGGATATCAGGCATTACTGCGGTACCTGAGTTAGATAAGATATACCACGGAACGGTTAAAAGTATTGTTCCTTTTGGAGCCTTTGTAGAAATTCTCCCGGGAAAAGACGGTTTACTTCACGTATCTGAAATCGATTGGAAACGCATTGAAAACCCGGAAGATGTACTGAAACAAGGTGAAAAAATTGATGTTAAACTAATTGGTGTCGATGCTAAAACCGGAAAATTAAAACTGTCAAGAAAAGTGTTGCTCCCAAAACCGGATCATATTGAAAATTCTGACAGACCAGAAAGACAGGAACGTCATGACAGACCAGAACGATCGGACCGCAACAACGGCCCTGACAGAAGGAACCGCGATGACAGGTATGATAAACCACGTCGGTAACCTTTTTAACTACACAATCGTATAAGTTTCAGATTTAATTTGATATATTAGTATGAGGCAACTTAAGATTACGAAGCAGGTAACCAACCGCGAAACCGCATCTCTTGACAAATACCTTCAGGAAATTGGCAAGGTGGACTTAATCACGGCTGAGGAAGAGGTTGAACTCGCCCGCCGGATTAAACAAGGTGATCGCGCGGCTCTGGAAAAACTAACCAAAGCTAACCTTCGTTTCGTCGTTTCTGTGTCTAAACAATATCAAAATCAGGGGTTAAGCCTTCCTGACTTAATTAACGAAGGAAATCTGGGTTTGATAAAAGCAGCTCAACGTTTCGATGAAACAAGGGGCTTTAAGTTTATTTCCTATGCCGTATGGTGGATCAGACAATCGATCCTGCAAGCATTGGCAGAACAATCCCGCATCGTGCGCCTTCCTCTGAACAAAATCGGTTCCATCAACAAAATAAACAAGGCTTCGGCCAGGTTGGAACAATCGTTTGAACGTGAACCCAATTCGGAAGAAATTGCCTTGGAGTTGGAAATGACTGAAACCGAGGTAAAAGAATCGATGCGCAATGCCGGACGGCATGTGAGCATGGATGCGCCGCTGATTCAGGACGAAGACAACACCATGTACGATGTGCTCCGCAGCGAAGAAGCGGTAACACCTGAAACGGGTTTGTTGTACGAATCGCTGCGAAAGGAAATCGACCGCGCCATCCAAACACTTACCCAGCGTGAGGCCGATGTAGTGAAATTATACTTTGGTTTAAATGCAGGCCATCCGATGACACTGGAAGAAATTGGCGAGAAATTTGACCTGACGCGCGAACGTGTTCGCCAGATCAAAGAAAAAGCCATCCGGCGACTGAAACATACTTCCCGAAGTAAAATCCTCAAATCCTATTTAGGATAATCATATAAAGCGCTCTTCGGGGCGCTTTTTTTTATCTTTGCAAAAAAAACATATGAAACCTCTTGTAGCCCCTTCGATGCTCTCCGCCAATTTCGCCAACCTACATGACGAAATCATGATGGTTAACCAAAGTGAGGCCGACTGGTTTCACCTGGATGTGATGGATGGCGTATTTGTACCCAATATCTCATTTGGCTTTCCGGTAATTAATGCCATAAAAATGCTGGCTACCAAGCCGCTTGACATTCATTTGATGATCGTTCAGCCCGAAAGGTATATCAAACAATTTAAAGAGGCCGGTGCTGATATCCTATCCGTTCATTACGAGGCCAGTTCGCACCTGCATAGAACCATCCAGGCTATGAAGGCCGAAGGACTAAAAGCCGGCGTGGTGCTTAACCCGCATACCAATGTGATGGTACTCGAAGAGGTGATTGCCGACCTGGATCTTGTTTTGCTCATGTCGGTGAACCCCGGATTTGGCGGTCAACAATTTATCGAACAAACATACAGCAAGATTATCCGCTTAAAACAATTGATCCTCGAAAGTGGAAGCCACGCGCTGATTGAGGTGGATGGTGGAGTAACCACTGAGAACGCACCCAAATTGGTGGCCGCCGGTGTCGATGTTTTGGTAGCGGGCAACTCGGTTTTCAAATCCAAAAACCCATCCCTGACTATTCACTTACTTAAACAATAGTCGATGTATCCTTATCTTCGCCTGGCGCGCACCCTCATTAAAACACATTGGAAACCACGTCTTACCTTGACAGACATTAGCATCATCCCCATGCGGGTTTGCCTCACCGATATTGACCCCTTTTGGGAGCTCAACAACGGACGCCACCTCACCATGATGGATTTTGGGCGCTTCGAGATGACTTTGCGAACCGGTTTATTTAAGGTGTTGAAAGAAAAAAAATGGGGAGTAGTGGTAGCTGGTTCCAGTGTAAGATACCGCCATCGTTTAAAGCTTTTTCAGAGATATTTTCTTCATACACAAATTGCCGGAACCGACGAAAAGTGGATTTATTTCCATCAACAAACCGTGAGGAATGGTAAAATTCACTCAGCTGCTCTGATTAGAACAGGTGTAACTTCTGAAAAGGGTATTGTAAAAGTTGAAGAAGTAAGTCAGGCAATGGGGTATGCGGAGTTTAAACCCACCATGCCCGAATGGATCAGGGCCTGGGCCGAAGCCGATGAACTCAGACCGTGGGTTATTGATTAAAATAGAGTTCCATGATGAAAAATCTGTTTATTCCACCAGTTCTCCTCATTATTGGTATTATTTTAATGACCCTGATATGTGTTCTGATCCCAGTTCTGAATAAGATTCCATACCCCGTCAATCTGATTGGAATAATCATCGCAATATCCGGGTTTTCTATTATGGGTAAAACCAGGATGCTGCTTAAAAAATACAGAACAACATTGGCAATTGAAAAATCTTCTCATTTTATTGCCGAAGGGGTTTTTACCAATAAACCAACTTGCTTTTGTATTATCGTGTGTAAGTTCTGAACTTTCGAACGATAAATACCACAGACAGGTCGCCATTTTTTAGCCATTTGAAAAGGAGGATTTCAATACCTGATTTAATTTCACATACTGAGGAATTGAAATTCAGAAATCGATTATCAAAAAAATCAATAAATAGTAACTAATGTTTCGCACATCAAAAATGCCTATAAACATTGAAGAAATGAGTTAAAAAAAGTAGCGTGGTTGCTTGCTAATTCGATGAAATTCATTAAATTAGCAAAGGTTTTCCAAAACACACAACCATGCTACAGCACAAAGATATTAATAAGTTGTCAGAGTTGAAAAACGGATTTACTCAAAGTTGGGTCGAACCGGATTTTATTTTTCGTTCTTTGAAATGTTTTTCATTTTCGAGCTTAAACAAGGGGCTTTCTCCGCTCAAAGCCAAAGGGTATAGTTTTGAGTGGGTGATGAGCATTTTAATATCACTTCCCTTCGTTGGCATTTCAACAGTGAATAGGTTGTCAGGCTTGGTAGAAGCAAAGAAAGATGTTTTCTACAGGATCAAGAACAACCCTTCCATTAGTTGGCGTTATATCCTGTGGCTTTTTGTCTGTAAGTTCAACAAAATAACTTCTGAAAATACTGGTTTGTGCACACAGCCCAGGTGTTTGATTTTTGACGACACCGTCCTGGAGAAGACAGGTAAGTTCATTGAGAAGGTCTCTCGTGTATGGGATCATGTTCAAAACCGGGGAATTTTGGGTTTCAAACTTCTTGTGATGGGATATTGGGATGGCACCAGCTTTTTGCCCCTTGATTTTAGCCTTCACAGGGAAGAGGGGAAAAACAAAACCTATCCCTTCGGCTTAAGAAAAAAGGATTGCCGCAAACAGTTCAAAAAAAGAAGGTCGCCCCATTCACATGGTTTTGATCGCAGCAAAGAAGCAGACCAAAGTAAAATTGAGAGCATGATCAGCATGTTTAAAAGGGCTGTTTCTTATGGGATTAAGATAGATTATATCTTAGTTGACAGCTGGTTTACTTGTGAAGCACTCATCGATGCCATTGCGCAGGTTAAAAAGCAAACCATCCACTTGATTGGCATGTACAAAATCGCCAGTACCCGGTTTGAATATAATGGCAATAAACAGACCTACAGTCAGATAAGAAACCGCCTTGGAAAGCCAAAACGCTGCCGAAAGCTCCGGCTGTACTATTTGCAGGCAAAAGTTGAGTTCAAAGGTCACCATCTTCAATTGTTTTTCACCAGACAGGGGCAAAACGGCAAATGGAAGGTTCTGTTGACCACAGACCGATCGCTGAGTTTTATCCGTGTAGTTGAAATCTATCAAACCCGTTGGATCATAGAGGTTTTCTTTAAAGAGTCGAAACAGTTGCTGGGTCTGGGGAGTTGTCAGTCGAATGATTTTGATGCCCATATTACAGATATAACCATCACCATGATCCAACACCTGCTTTTGACCTTGCGCTATCGTTATGATACGTATGAATCGATGGGTGCCCTTTTTGAGCAGGTTAGAGAAACCACTACTATGCTCAAACTCAATGAGCGCTTGTGGGGATTATTTGTTGAAATCCTCCAAATATTGTCAGGTTTATTTGAGATAGAAGACGAAATGACTATACTTGAAAGTATCATCAACAACGACCATGCACTAACGCAGATAAAAAAACTGTTTGAACTGGGAATGGATATAGAAAATGCCGCGTAATCGAAAATGGAAATTGTAAATTACTGAAATATAACACAATAAAAAAATGCTCATATCTTAACTCACATGATTACTTTGGGTTAACAGAAGTGCGAAACATTAGTTAATTATGAATAAATTTTCACACCTATGCAAAGTTGCAAACACTCATTCCTGAAAACGTTATATCTTTCTGGAAATACTTTACATCATTCACACATTATCTTCGCCCAAGGCAATGGCTTTCATTTTCTTTTTATATAAGTACTCAAAAAAGCAACAATTCTGTCTTTCCAGTCAGACACTTTTTTTAGCCACAGAAACAAAAAATTAAATACATTTGGCTTTGTTTATGCATAACTTGCTTTTGATATGACAACCATAGGTATTAAAGAATTACTGAATCTTAAACTCATTGTAACCGATAATTACAACTTAACAGTTTACTCGCTGGTTATTGTCATATTTATCTTATTGCTAACGTATGTCTTGCTCAAGGCGTTGCAGCGGATTTTTAAATCCCTCATCACTCATAAAAAACTGGAAGCCAGTTCAGGTTACAGTATCTTTTTAATCATCAAATACATTATTTGGGTGTTGATTTTGATTATTTCGCTTGATACATTGGGTCTTAAGATTTCGATTTTGCTGGCTTCTTTTGCCGCTTTGTTGGTTGGTGTAGGATTGGGATTGCAGCAGCTATTTAACGATATCAGTTCAGGAATTGTGCTGTTGATTGAGCAGAGTATCCGGGTTGGCGACATCATTGAACTCGATGATGGCCGCATTGGTAAGGTGTTGAGTATTGACTTGAGAACTTCGGTTATCAAGATGCGTGATGATATTGTTGCCATTATACCGAACTCAAAATTGGTAAACGACATCATTGTCAACTGGAGTCAAATCAATGAGTCCACCCGTTTTTATGTTCAGGTAGGTGTGGCCTATGGGTCAAATGTTGAGTTGGTGCGTTCGCTTTTGCTTAAGAGTGTGATCCATCATCCCAATATTGAAAAAAAACCCGAGCCATTTGTTCGATTTGTGGATTTTGGTAATTCTTCGCTCGATTTTCAGGTGTTTTTTTGGGTGACCAAGTCGTTCGTTATCGAAACCATAAAAAGCGATGTAAGATTTCAAATCAACAAGTTGTTCGCTGAAAATCAGATCACTATACCTTTTCCGCAAAGCGATGTTTATATTAAAGAATACCCCGGTTTAAAATCAGAGAAATGAAATAATGTTTCTTTGTTTTGGCAAGTCATTGCGACCGAACTTCGATGTGAGAATCTGCAGTTGATTGTTGCACCAACCCCGGTATAAATTTGTACTTTCTTCTGGCATTGAAGTTTAATTTTTATTGTATTGTTAATCCTAATTTTTTCCCTAATCCTTCTCCAAATATTTTGAACAAAGTGGAAATTTGAATGTCAATTTTTCCATTTTCCAGTCGTGAGATATAACTTTTTTTTGTTCCGGTTTTTTTTGCCAGGTCGTCTTGCGTGAGATGAGCTTTTTTTCTTTCTTCTTTTATCATTTCTCCAACAACAAAAGCTTTTGCTCTCATTTCAAATTCATCACGTTTTTCAGTTCCTTGTTTTCCGTATTTGATGTCTAATAATTCATCAAAATTTGTTGCATCTTTTATTGTTCTCATTTTCTTTCTCCTTCTCCTTTTTTATTTTTGAAATAATCCTCTTTAATTTTTAATGCCTTTTCAATTTCATTTTTGGGTGTTTTTCTTATTTTCAGTATGGGACAATAACGGAGGTATGGCAGTCAGGTGTTCATGTCTGGAAGGAGTGATCTGCAATACGAGAATCCATAGTTGATTGACGCACAGACCCCACTGTAAAATCTGTACTTTATTTCCGCCATTATTTTATTTCTTAATTGCCTTTAATATTCTTTCTTCCTTAATCAAAACATCTTTCATTAATAGCTGAAAAGGAAACTGCTTTAGTTTAGTGTCTTTGAATCCTTCCAGAATATTAACAAGTGAACCTGCGGTTATTAATGAAAGATTAATGTCGAATTGTAAATCACATTCGTTGATAAAATCGTCGCTAAAATCAGGAGCTATAAGCAGACTTTTAACAACACTAAATCCTTTGGAACTTGCTGTGTCGACATAAGACTTTATTTGCCTTGACACAGAACTAAATTTGTTATATCCGCTTTCTTTTACAGTTTTACACTCAATTACAATAATGTCGTTATTGCCAAGATTCAAAACTATATCGATTTGATTTTTAGCTGTGTTTAGATTCTTTTTTAAGGCTTCATCAACATTAAATCCGAGTTTTTTAAATATGGTTTTTGTGATTTCCTCAAATTTTAAACCCAGCTCACTTTCTTTTATTAATATTCCATTTTCTTTTAGCTCTGCTAAATTTCTAAAACCGATTGATTCATAGCTCTCAATCATTAAGTTCTCAGCGTCTTTGTATGCTTCCAAAATGTTGATCACCAAATCTCCTCTTGATTTTATATGTTGTGCGGCAACAAATGTTTTTAAATCGTTAATCGTCAGAATGTCAAGAATATCTCTTGGTTTTATATTATAATCGAGGAGGGTGTTGCTATTGAGGACTATGTCGTCGGACATTTCAAATTCGCCGAGAATAGATTTTTTAAAGGTGGGCAATGTAGTTTCCAAATCAATTAACAGCTTATCATATCCTTCAATTGAAATTCCTACTTTTTCATCCTTTTCAAGTTCTTCAAAATATGAAATGATGTTCTCAATTTTTTCCTCAATGGTTACTCCTTTCAGTGAGGCGTTGATTTTCAGACCATTTTCCCAGATTTCGTTTATAAATTTCTTTTTATCCGTCAAATTGGTTCCATCTTTATGTAACTCGTTCTGAAGCAAGTTTGAAAAAGAGATTCCCTCTTTTATAATCTCTTTTATCTTTGATTCGTAATCTAATTCTTTAATATCGATGTTGTGTTTGCGACAAACAAAATTTATTTGAGGCTCTTTAAATGTTTTTAAAATGCGGCGATAGTATTTATCCGCAACTTCCTTTTTTCTAATTTTTCGAAGAACCCGGACAACCTCGTCAGCAACATAAATCAAATTGTTTTTCTTTGAGTAAAATATAACCCCAATATTTTTGAGCATTGTGATTACATTCTCAATTTGTAATTTTTGTGGTGGAATTATCAGGTAATTAATTAGTTTGATTTCTTCCTGCGAAAGTTCAAGTTGTTGAGAAAGTGTAATTAAAATCGATAATTCATCATTAGTGATTTTTGAATCGCGATTGTTTCCGGTATCGTTTGTATAGGCTGTTTCTACGCAAGATTTATAAATATTATAATCGCGCTTTCTCACTTCATCTATCTCAGATTTATCAGTTCCCAGTTGTTTGTTTAGATTTTGTGTTCGGATTTTAATCTTTTTCAATTCTTTTTCATACAGAATTGCCAGCCAGTCCTGCCTTAAGATGTTGTTTCCGTCTTTTATTAAAATATCGATTAGGATATCCAATTGCGAGGTTGTATTCACAAATTCTTCTTTGACCGTTTCTGCAAATTCATTTTCAATTAAATTGAAAACTCTTGCAATATTGATACTATCGGCA
>PCUL01000368.1:56284-56649 GCA_002771745.1 Bacteroidetes bacterium CG18_big_fil_WC_8_21_14_2_50_41_14 | reverse complement strand
AATTTCTTTGCTGTTTTTTGGATTACTCGATTTGATGTAGTCTATAATCTTTAAGAAGGAATTTTTCTCAAGGGAATTAACAATTTCAAGAATCTTTTCAAATTTCATGGTCGCTAAGTTTTTTTAATATTTGGGTGACCTTGGCATCAAGGTCGTCAATTTTCTTTTCAATTTCATCATTGTTATCACTAACCATCGAATCGACAAATATTGAATTTACAAGGGAAAGTCCAATAATTCCGCCAGTTACAACGACAAATATGAAATAAAGATAAATAAAAAATGAAGCTGTTTCAGAGTAGTTTGCAGAAATTACTTCCGGAATTTCAAACCAACCTTCAACTGTGAAAATTTTGAATGTTGAA
>PCUL01000368.1:54511-56255 GCA_002771745.1 Bacteroidetes bacterium CG18_big_fil_WC_8_21_14_2_50_41_14 | reverse complement strand
TATTTTGAAACAGATAAAAAGAAAGAATCCCAATAATGAAAATGTAAATAACAAAGCCTAATAGTATAAAAACGGAAGCTTTTAGTGCTCTTTGAACTCCGGCAACTAATTGTCCAATGTTTGGGATAAATTTGAAAAAGCGAAATGCTTTAAATACTCTTAAAATCCGGAATACTAGAAGGAAGCTTACGTCAAAAATATCAACGCTTAAAACAAAGGAAATCAAGGCCGGAACTGATATTACAATCAAGATGAAATCAAGTCTGTTCCAATTAGAACTAAAATAGCCTTTAACCCCAAATTCTCTCATCTTTATCACTAATTCTAAAATGAAAAGTGCTGTTAAAAGGTTGTCTGCAAAAAGAAAAATTAGCTTGTGATTGTCCAGGGTAAGGTAACCTCCGATAAATAGGATAAGGGCATTTATCAGGATTAGGCCTAATATGAATTTGTTGTTTAAGAATAGTTTCTTTATCATCAGTTTAGTTCAATTTTTTGTCTTTTCAAATATTGGTGGTAACGGTGGCGGTATGAAACTTTGGGGATTGCGGGCTACTTTCCTGTCCAGTTACACTGAACTTAATGCGTGGCAGAATACTTGCATAATAACTTAAACACCAATGTATTATACCGTATGTTGTACGCTGGCCGTTATTGTTTCTTAATCTATTTGTCTCATTTTTATCGCAATTTTTCTCAGTCCGTGCGTTAGAGAGGGAAGGGCTTGAAGGCTCTTTTGGCATTTTTGGATTGAGGGCAAGCCCTGTGGGGATGCCAAATGTGCCTGAAAGCGCAGGGATGGTGAGGGTTGGGATCATGCTACTTTTTTTTCTTTTTGTTTCCCAGTTTCTTTAATCCTTCTTCCAACTGTTTCATTTCCTGCACATCTTCAATTTCTATCCTGTTTTTGCTGAATTTTTCATATTTCGACTCGGCTAATTCTTTCGCCATTTTTGCCGAAATTTTCCCTGCATGTTCTAATATTTCCTTGTCGTTTAAAGTCATAAAATCATTGAGTTTGCTAATCCAGTCTTTCATGTACATTGGTTTCCGGTTCCGTGCCTGTTATTCGGCAAACGAAAGATACTGGTCAACAATTAAATTAAGGTCTTTCAATTCATCTTCATTCAGATAATTTTTTGCAATCGAAACATCTGTTTTTCGGATTTTTCCATGAGGTGCATTTTTCCATGTTGTTAATCCCATATTTTCTTTCTTGGAATCAACTCGTTTGTAGATTATTTCTGATGCTGTGTGACCATGAATTGCCCAGTGCATTTTGTTTTGCACCGATTTGAAAAACAACTGGCTTTCTTCAGTGCTTGGGTCATAATCAATGGCAGTTGTATAAATGTCTTTGATTTTTGCATAAAATATCTTCTCCGAACTTCGGATGTCCCGGATTCTTTCGAGAAGTTCATCAAAATATTTGTTAACGTGCCCGGTTTCTTTTAAGCGTTCATCGTTTAGTACAAATCCTTTTATTAAATATTCACGTAGTTGAGTAGTTGCCCAAATACGAAATTGAGTACCACGGTGTGACTTTACACGGTAGCCGACCGAAATTATTACATCAAGGTTGTAAAACCTCAAATTCCGCTGAACCTCTCGTTTGCCCTCGGTTTGAACTGTCAAGTAATCCTTGACAGTTGAAATATCCTGCAATTCACCTTCTTCGTATATGTTTTTTATATGCAGACTAATATTTTGTTTAGATGTCTGAAAAAGCTCAACCATTTGTGCC
>PCUL01000368.1:15436-54498 GCA_002771745.1 Bacteroidetes bacterium CG18_big_fil_WC_8_21_14_2_50_41_14 | reverse complement strand
CATTTGTGCCTGCGAAAGCCAAACAGTTTCTTCTTCCAAGCGGACATCAATTTTGGTTTGCCCGTCTTCGGTTTGGTAGAGTATTATTTCCGAACTGTTTCCTTTCATAAGTTATAATTTTTGAGCAATACCTAATAGTTCCGTTTGGTATTTTCTTGGCATTAAATTTTCTGAAGCATAGTAAGTTGGTATTTTAAATACAATTCCTGCACTTCCATTTAAAGCAAAAATGCTTTTACCAATTTTCACAAAGCAATAAACCCCATTTTTATAATTATAAACTTTAACCTTATCAACTGTAAAAGCCCAATCTTCAAATTCATCAGACTTTACAATTTTCGTTTTGGCAAATGCTTTGATTTTTAGAAAATGCAACTTATTAGTTCTCCAAGGTTTGTAATCATGCTGAGGGTCAAGTTTTGGTTTGAGGTATTTATTATCGCCTAAATCTTCATCTTTCATAAAAATAAATTCTACAAAATCACCATAATATCGTTGCCCTTCATTCCCAAAACCATGTGTGAAAAATCGTGATATGGCTCTTACACCCTTTTCAATTGTTTTGATAAATGAGTCTATTTGGTGTTTATCTTCCTCTTCGTATGACATTTTAGAAACATCAATATTATCAGAATAAGAATAGATTAACTTTGAAAATTCTTCAAAAGCATTTGTTCCTTTATTTTCTTTTTTTGCAATTACATCGACATAATAATAACGTTGACACCTAGAAAAATCAGATAATATCTCCATAAACTTATTGAAACTATGGTCATTTTCTAAAAAGTTAATATCTTCTGCAACCATTGGAATTGAGTTCATAAATTCAATGGTTTTAGAATACAAAACAAGTTCATCAATCATTTTTTTAATACCGTGACCATTGTCGTAATTACTAAAAAAATTCTTATTGTCCCTAAGTTCCGGATATTTACTATTAATCTGCTTATATTTTAGAAACAAAAGTATTTTTGCTAATCGTTCAAATCCACCCGCAAATAATTGTAATTCAACGTGATTATTTAGAATTGCTGATTTCTTAGTTTTTAATATTCTTATTCCCTCAATAATAAATTTGAAAGAGGCTTCAACTTCTTGTTGAATTGCATTACTTTTTTCAACTTGTGAAAAATCAACTTTACCCATTAAATAGCCTCCTCCACAATTTTAATTTCCTCCTCTGTTAAACCGTATAATTCATAAACCATTTGGTCAATTTCTCTGTCAACTTTTTCTATTTCAGATTGGAGTAGGTTTATTTTTGATTTTGTTTTTTCAAAGTAATCTTTCCATTCTGACTGGTCTGCCAGTGAAAGAATAACTTTTTGTTTTTTCAATTCTGAAAGAAAACTTTTGAAATCAGATTCATAAAAGGTTTCTAAAATTTTTGAAATTGAAGTTATTGCTAAATTATCTTGAACCAGTGCGATAAACTTTACTTTGATTGCTTGAAATTCATTTGTTTTTGTTAAAATTCTATCAATTAGTAATTCAATTTGCCTTTGAATTTCAAGCGATATATCTGGTACAGGAAAAGCTTCCAATGTATTTACATTAATCTTTGGAAAAGCATTACGATTCAAATTTACATTGGCTTTTTTAAAATAGGTGGCACAAAGTTTTGACACTATCAAAGCGTATAATACTTTAATTGAGATTGAATTGCTAATAATCGGAACAAGATTAAAGACATCGGTATTATTGATGTACGCTTCAGAAAGAAGTACACCATCAATTTTATTCTTTGATAAAATGCGATTAATTAAAATCCTTTCGCCTTTAAAAATATCTGGATTACGGGGGGCTGCAAGATTTTTACCATATTTTATATATTCAGTAAATGGCACCAAATAATGACGTTGAATATGTCTTGCCCCCAATAGTGGAAAATAGGATTCATCAATTTTAATGGCTGAATGATACACTTTTTCATTCATCATTTCTCTTGTTTGTGGCGGATTTCCTTTCCCTTCTTCATATGGTTGCATTCCCTTTTTAAATATTAGAAAATCCTCTAACAAATGTTCTCCTTTTAAATTAAATTCTATATTAAAACTTATTATATTATCTTCATCACCTTGCACAAATTGCTTTTGTTCTGAGTATTCCCATATTCTGAGGTTAATTGCAGTCAATCTTTCTTCAATTGTTTTGTATTCTTTTGAAATTGAATAAAATAATGTTTTTGGATTCGAAAATTTTACTTTTTGTCCTGTTAAAATTAATGTGTCAACTGTCGCACTTTCAAAAACTTCATAGGTGTTAATTACTTCGAGAGCATGGTTATCAATAAAAATTTCTTTTCGCAAACGCTTGTCAAATTTCGTTGAAAGCCAGTAATTTGGAATAATTAGGCTGTAGTACGAACTGAATTTTAATAGTTTTATAAATTGTTCAACAAAAACACCATAGGTATTAATCTGATATTCCGCTGTTTTATAATTTTTGTAAATAAATTCTTTTTCTGATTCAGATATTGAATGAGATTGTACATAAGGCGGATTCCCAATTACAACATCAAAACCGCCTTTGTATTCGGTTCGGAAAGCGTGGTCGTATGTGCAGGTCATTCTCTGAACAAGGGGTTGCAACCCCTTGTTGATATCAGGTAGTCCATGCTTTCCCCGATTGGTTTTGATGTATTCTATAACATTTGTTAGCTGTGTTTCTGTTTCTATGAGCTTCCTATCAAACTTTTGTGCCCATAAATTGAACGTTTCATCTTTAGCTATACCTAGATATTCTTTGAACTTCTGTGCTGATTTACCTTTTAGTTTTCGGACTACATTAGGTAGTTCTACTTCTTCACATACCAATAATGCATGAATATGGTCATTACAGATATTGTATGCTATACAATTGTACTTTTCTTCAACAACAATATCCGAAATAATTTCAGTTACTTTTATTGCATCTTCGTTTTCTAAATACACACTTCGGTCAATATGCATTTCTCCTGTTGCTCTGCGTTCACGAACTTTGTATTTTATCATACGTTCCGATGTTCTTGTATCATGCGTAACCCAGGTAACATGCCATGCTTTTTTCTCTTTTGCCTGAAAAATATTCGGAAACTCGTTTTGCCAGTTAAATGCTTTCTCTCCTGCAACTTCGGGGTCGTCAATGAGTGAATTTCCACATTTTATATTGTTGTTAAGTTTGTTAAGTTTTCTGCCTTTTTGTGCTGTCCTTAACCAAAGTGAGAGTTTCGCAATTTCAACTGACTCCTCGTTTATGTCAACTCCATAAATGTTTTTTTCGAGAATATCAGTTGTGATGTCGGAGAAAACCAAACCACTTCCAAAAAGCTGTGCACGTAAATCGTCAATTTTGCGGTGTTCGATTATTAAAAAGTCTAAAGCTTGGTTTAGAAATGCTCCCGAACCACAAGCCGGGTCGAGAATGGTTAAACTTAAAAGCCAATTGCGGTAATCAGTTAATTTATCATCGAGGGCTTTAATGGTGTCCTTTTTTCTGTTTTTACGATCTTTGGCATACTCTTCGTCAACAATATCAAATTCTCTCCGTTTTTCTTCGCAAAGTTTGCCAACGGTGTTTTCTACAATGTATTTTGTAATGTATTTGGGTGTGTAAAAAATTCCGTCCTTTTTGCGTTTGGTCTTTTGGCTGTCTATTTTTTCGCCTTTAATTTCGGCTTGCACGTTTTCAATATCACCAAGTGAATGTTCGAAAATGTGTCCCAGAATATTTACATCTACATCGGTTTCAAAATCGTACTGGCTTAATATTAACGTATGTTTATGAAGAATTTCATCGTCAATAGAAATGTTATCTAGAATTTCATCAGGTGCAAATAGGCCACCGTTGTAGGCGTAAATGTCGTATTTCTTGCCTTTGTAACCTGTGTTCATGTAACCGAAATACTTTTTAAATCGGTCGTACAATGGAACATATTCGTCAAGTTCCTCTTTTAAGGTTGTCCATTGTTTTACAATCTCGCTAATTGAATTTGGCGGTAATAACAACCTGTCTTCAGCAAAAAAGATAAACAGAAAACGGTCAAGTAATTTCTGGGTTTTCTTGAAAAGTAAAAGTTTATCGGTTTCTGGATTGTTCTTTAAGAGGTTGTTGTATATCGCTTCTCGGAATTTTGAGTAATCGAAATACAGTTTTTTGGTAATGTTTTCTTCCTGTAAAAGCGATGATTCCTTAATTATCTTAGGTAATCCGTTTAGCAAATTGTCTTTTGCCAAACAAAGCCACATTAACGAAAACTGCTCCCGTGTCAGGTTGAATAAATCAAAGTCGATATGGTCAACCGCATTTTGAATGTAAAAACGGAGTTTTTCAAAGTTTGAAGTTATCACATAAACGCATTTAGGATGATGGTTTTTATATCCGAATGCTTGTGTTTCAATCTTGTCTAAGTCGGTTGTGTCTGTTCCTTTTAATTCAATAACCGCAATAGCACCTTCACCTTTCAAAATCGCCCCGTCAGCTTTCTTGCTATTTACAATATTTTTTAATTCCGTTGTCAGGTTAAAATTAGGTTGTGGATTGAGTGTATATCCAAAAATAGAAACGAAAAGTTCCCGTAAAAACCCCTCTTGAAATTGCTCCTCCTTAGAATTTCTGATATTTTCCTGAATCGAAGGATTTCCAAAGTAATCTTGAAATTCCTTGTATTTATTGTCAATCAGAACGGAATCTAACTCGTTTAAATATTTTTTCTCTACCGATTTTTGAAACAAACTCATTTTATCCTTTTAATCTCATTTTTAATCCAGTTATCAATCTACAAAATACAATTTTATCGTCATTATCAATCCAAAAGTGTCATGCTAATCCGTGTGCGTTGGCAAAAAAAGCATGTATTTGGCAGCGAAGACCTGCCTGCCGAAGCTTCGGCGCAGGCAGGGACGGTTTGCAGGGATGGGCTGCCAAACTCTTGCTTTTGTGGGTTAGCTTTTTCCATTTTTTTTCTTTTTCAAATCTGCAATCATATTACTGCGGTGTCTTTTTTCGGCTTGCGTACAACGAGTGTCTAAAACCTACTCTAGCAGTTATCTGTTTAATACCCCTTTTATTTAACCTCTTTAGGCATAATAACCTACCCATTTATAATCGTTTATAATTAGTTAAATCGGTTTCTTTCTACTTCATTGTAATTGGATCATCAGGTGTTTGGTGGGGTAAACTTAAAAAAAAATCCAACATCAATAGACAGGGTAGGAATTTATTTTAATACTACCGCCGGAGATGAAATCCCGGGGGTTATGCACTTTACCATGAAAGGTCGAGTGACGGTTAAAAGGGGAATCCCTTTAATCCCTTTAATCCGTTTGATCCGTGTAATCTCTACCTATCGGCAGACTGGTGTGTCCTACCTTTTCCTTGCCGAATAATGCACCGAATCACCTCTAACACCATATCCAACCACGCAACCGGCATCATGTACCTGTTTCTCCAGGTTACGCAGGCTGTCTTCCGCTTCTTCGTCCATGCCGGGTTTGTTGAGGTAGAGGGCGTAATTGTTGCGGTAAAGTCCGGGTGTGATGTTGGGCATCATCACATTGGCACCCACCTTCAACGCATAAATCCGCCCTTGTTTATCCAGGGCCTGCAAAGCCGTGGTAGATGCGATGTTGATGTCCTGCATCAAAATGCGGAGCAGGGCGATCATTTTAAGACTAAGCTGTACGCGTTCGGCAACCGGATGTAACTGGTTTTTATATTGATAAAGCGGCGTATCCTGGTGCTCGATGTACGGACCCATGCCACACATATCGATGTCGAGATCGCGCATAAACAGCAGATCGGCTGCCAAATCGTCCATGGTTTGGAAGGGCAATCCAATCATCACCCCGGTACCAACCTGATATCCGCATGATTTGAGTAAACGCAAGGCATTCAGCCTGACTTGATACCGATGGGTTTCATCCTGTGGATGGATCTTATAGTAGAGTTCCTGATTGGAAGATTCGATGCGCAGCAAATACCTGGATGCTCCCAGCTCACGCCATTTCTCATAAGTTTCACGGCTTTGTTCGCCGCACGAAAGGGTTACGCCCAATTCCCCTTTTCCAATTTCACGGGCACGGATCAGTATATTATTTACCCTTTCAATGAAATTTTCGGTCTGTAGCTCACCCGACTGGATCACCAAACTTCCCATTCGGCTATCAACCGCATATTGGATGGCTTTGTCAATCTCTGCATCTGAAACCACATACCGCTGGCAATTTTCATTGCTCTTGCGGATACCACAATACAGGCAGTCTTTTGCACAGATGTTTGATAATTCGATGAGTCCGCGCAGATATACCCGGTTACCCACCTTCTGATGTTTGATGCGGGCGGCTTCGGAAAAAATCAATCGGGTTTCCTCCTCATTGGCTTCAAGCAGTCGTACCAGGGTTTCCCGGTTAAAATCACGCTGTTTTAATATGGAAGCTACTGCCCGACTCATTGTTCTGTAGTTTTCAACGACAAAGGTGCAACTGCACGATCGAAAACACCATTCATATAAGCGATGGAAAGACCGTAGTTGGTGACTGGAATTCCGGCCTCCACAGCGGGTTTCAAACGGCCTGCCAATTGTTTTTGAGTCACCACACATCCACCGCACTGCACAACCAGTGCATAATCGGTCATACTACCAGGAATGGGATCCTGGCCGGCCACTACATCAAACTGAATGCCTTTGCCCGAAAACTCACTGATCCATTTGGGAAGTTTGACCCGGCCAATATCATCGCAACTCACATGATGACTGCAAGATTCAAGAATAAGCACCCGGTCACCGGTTTTTAGTTCCGAAAGTTTGTGCGTTCCTTTAAGATAAAGATCGAAGTTGGCCCGGATGCGGGCAAACAAGACACTAAAACCTGTAAGCGGAATGTCTTCTGGAACAATCTTCGACACCATCCCAAAAGCCTGGCTATCGGTTACCACCAATGCAGGCTTAAGACCTCTGTCAAACACATCCTGCAACTCGGTTTCTTTCACCACCAGGCAGAGTGCATCCTGGTCGAGCACATCGCGGATGGCCATTTGCTGTGGCAGGATCATGCGGCCCTCGGGGGCTTCTGAGTCGATGGGGGTTACGAGCAACACCAAATCCTTTGGCCTGATCATGCCTTCAAACAACGAAGGTTTAAGGTAGGCCGATGGCGGGATCACCTTTTTAATCACCTCGGTGGCAGGAACCAACGAGTTGTTATTCAAGGTACTGATGTCCAGTATTTCAGCATTTGTTAATAGCCCTATTTTTATTCTGGCTTCCTCGCTCAGAGATTTCTGATCGGCCTTATTATGGAAAATCACAAACGGCACATGGTATTCCTGAAAGCCTTTGATCAGATCCTTCTCATAGCTTCCGAACAGTTCGGAAACAATGACCAGAATGGCCAGATCGATGGTAGAGATTACCTTTAAGGTACGTTCGATGCGTTTCTCACCCAAATCCCCGGAGTCGTCAATGCCGGCCGTATCGATGATGATGGCCGATCCCACGCCAAAAATTTCCACCGATTTCTTCACAGGATCGGTGGTGGTACCCGCAACACCAGACACAATGGCTACATCCTGCCCGACCAGCATGTTGATGATGGAACTTTTGCCGTTGTTTCTTCTACCGAAGATGCCGATATGTGGTTTTAGATCTTTTCCTTTGGACATGACTTTTAAGCTTAAATTAAAAATACAAATCCCGTTCGCCAGCTTTTATTTTCCCGATGCGCTGACGCACTTCCTCTTCCAAAGTTGGATCGATGAGCTGAACGATATTTTTTTCAATCACTTTCCAGCCCTTTGAGGCAGTTTCCATACCGGCATAATCCATAATGTATTCCGACAAGGTTAAGATGGCGTTTGGAGTGCAAAATCGCTTGATAAATCCGGGTACGGAAAACTCCATAAAGTGCTCGCCTGTTCTGCCTTTGCGGTAGCACGCGGTGCAAAATGACGGAAGAAAATCAGTATCCAGCAGCTCATCAATCACTTCCGCCAGCGAGCGTTCGTCGTTGATAAGAAACTGTTCCTTGTTCAAATTCTGGGTGACTTTTTCCTTCTTATCAGAATAAGCTCCCATCTCAAGTTTGGTTCCTGCATCAATCTGCGAACAACCATACTGAAGCACCTCGGTGCGGATGTGTTTGGGTTCACGTGCCGTCAGGATCATGCCCGTGTAAGGCACCGCCAGACGAAGGATGGCAATGATTTTTGTAAAGTCATTATCATTTACACGGTACTGCGGATCGACTTTAAAATCAGCAGCATCCGTTAAACGGGGGAAGGAAATGGTATGAGGGCCAACGTTATAGCATGCTTCCAGGTGGTTGGTATGCCGGACCAAACCCATGACTTCAAAACGCCAGTCGTAAAGACCGAAGAGCACGCCAATGCCCACATCATCCAGACCGGCTTCCTGAGCCCGGTCGAGCGAAGTTAACCGATAGTGATAATCCGCTTTTCTCCCGCTTGGATGGTACGCTTTATATGCCTCAGGATGATATGTCTCCTGAAACACCTGATAGGTGCCAATTCCGGATTCTTTTACTGTTCTAAAGCCTTCCACTTCAAGCGGTGCAGCATTGATGTTGACTCTTCTGATCTCACCATTTCCGGTTTTAACCCCATATACTGTTTTTACGTTAGAGGCAATAAATTCAGGGCTATAGGTTTTATGCTCACCATAAACCAAAATCAAACGCTTTTGGCCGTTTTGCTCAAGGGCCTTCACATTGTTTACGAGTTCTGTATCAGAAAGTGTTTTCCTTACGGCTGCTGCATTCGAGCTTTTGAACCCGCAATACTTGCAGTTGTTGGAGCAAAGATTCCCTACATAAAGAGGGGCAAACAACACAATCCTGTTTCCATACACCTTTTTCTTAAGCTCTTTAGCGCCCTGTTTAATTAGTTCTACCAACTCAGGATCTTCTGTATTGAGTAGGACAGCCACCTCAGGCATCGAAAGCCGGTTTTTATCAAGCGATTTAGCGATGATGCGCAAAACTTCTTCTTTAGTTGAAACAGCCTCATTTAAAAAGGTTTCAATTTCCAAGGCATCGATAAATGGCTTTTGTCGCTCATCAGGTATTTTATAGTGTTCGGGGTAGAATTTCATGGCAATTGAGTGTGTTAATTAGAAAGGCAAGGTGACGATGAACGTAGTTCCAATATCAGGGGTGCTTTGCACTTCAACAGTACCTCCATACAGGTCGATCATCTTTTTTATGATAGACAATCCAAGTCCACTTCCTGAGATATCCCTTGTTTTATCGGTCTTGATCCGGGTAAATTCATGAAATAATTTCGATAGGCTTTCCTCAGAAATACCTATTCCGGTATCTTCCACCTTGATCACGATGGCCGTGCTTTTTTTCTTGATATTGAAGTGGATTTCGCCATTTTCCTTGTTGTATTTCACCGCGTTTGACAGCAGGTTGTTAAGAATAATTTCAATTTCTTCCGCATCAGCGGTCATCGTGATGTCGTGATCGGTATCAAAATTCACCTTTACATTGCGTTGGATGGCCAATGGTTCGATGGTGGCAATGGCTAGTTTAGCGATTTCGACAAGGTCTGTTTTTTTTAGTTCCCTGGTTTTTTTGCCTGATTCCAGCTTGGTTAAATCAAGCATATCCATAATCAGACCACGCATTCCTTTTATGCGTATCAACGACCTGTCGATCATGGCCATATAGTCGTCAATGCTGTCGCCTACCTGCTTATCCTGCATAATCCTCAGATAACCCTCAATGGCGTTGAGGGGTGATTTAAGTTCGTGCGAAAGCACCGACAAAAACTGAAAGCGGATTTGTTTTCCTTCCTTGTTCATGCGTTTTGTCATGCGTTTCAGGAACAGATGTTTACTGATGCCCTCGATAGCCGATTTAAGTTCCTGTGGCGTAAAAGGTTTAGGTACAAAATTATAGGCGCCAAAGTTAGTTGCCTTGACGGCGATATCAAGGGATGCATAGGACGTGATCATCATCACCGCAGCATCGAGTTTCATCTTGTTTATTTCCTCCAGCACCTCAATGCCCTGAATTCCGGGCAGTTTATTGTCGAGCAGGATAATATCCACATTTCCCTTATTGATTATCGCGAGTGCCTCTTCACCGGTAGCGGCTTCGATCATTTCGTAGGAGAAATCCTCATCTAAAAATGGAAAACCAATGGTGTAATTACGTAGTATACGCTCAATTCCCGACCTGATGCCAGGTTCATCATCAACAATTAGTACTTTTAGTTTTTCCATGGCTTTTAGTTTTTTTAATTCAACTTTCGTTGAAAGAACAACATAATTGCTTTTTTTACTGTTTTAACTTCTGGTTAGATTTTCAACAATTTATTGATTTCACGGTGCAACTGATCGCCTCGGATTCCTTTTTCAAGGTACAGATCGGCTTTGATCCAGTTTTTGTCTTCTTCGGTCTCCACCTTGAAGGTAATTCCTGTTTCGGTGGTAGCAGCGGTGGCAATAATAACCGGTATTTCCGGGTACAATTTTTTGGCCTTATAAGCCAACACGAAACCACTGTCTTGTGTTTCCATCATCAGGTCGAAAATGGCCAAATCGGGCCTGATCTTGTTCAACAACTCCTCACCTTCGCTCCTGCTGGATGCAATGATGGTATTAAAGCCAAAATGTTCAACCTGCAATTTCATTTGTTCCAGGTAATCCTGATCATCGTCTACAATCAGTACAAGCTTTTTTAATTCAGACATGACTCATAATTTAAAAATTTCTAATTCTGTGGTTGACGAGGCAGCGTAATTTTAAAACGCGTTCCCGTGGGACCCAATGCAGGATCGCTCACCGACTTCACTTTAATTTGCCCCTTATGCATTTTAACTATTCCGTACACCAGTGGCAATCCCATTCCTGTACCTTTTCCAATGGCTTTGGTGGTAAAAAAGGGGGTAAATATTTTTTCCATATTCTCCGGGGCTATTCCGATTCCTGTATCAGCAATGGTAATTTTAAGTTCCTCTTCAGCATCCTCAATACTCACCGTGAGTGTACCTCCCGTGGGCATTGCCTCAACTGCATTTCTCTCCAGGTTCGTAAGTACCTGCATCAACTGATCACGGTCGATCATCGCCATCGGATTTTCCACATCAGATTCAAATTTGATTTGAACACTGGCGGGTTTTATTACCGAATCAAGGCTGTGTTCACAAAACTCAACCATATTGGTCTCCAAGAGATTCACCTGGCTTTTTCGGGCAAAATTCAACAAACCTCCCACGATGTTTTTACAGCGTTCGGCCTGTTCCACTATCAGTGTCAGATCCTTTGACATGGGGTCACCCTCAGCCATTTCATCCTTTAAAATGTTGCTGTACATGGTGATCACGCCCAGCGGATTGTTAAGTTCATGCGCAATTCCAGCAGACAATTGTCCCATATTCGCCAGTTTCTCCGATTGTCGTAACGCCAGGCGCGCATTGGCTAGTTTTTCGTTGCTTTCGTTAAGGTCGGCTATGGTGCTGTGCATTTTTTCGATGGCATAAGGTAGGCACATCTCACTTTCGGCCAGACCATTAAGAATAGCAATGGCATGTTCACGGCAGTTATCGTAACCACACGCACCACAATTGAGGTGATCGGCTGGTTTAAGCTTTCCTAAAGAAAGCAATACCTTTGAAATCTCATTTTCGTCAGGTATTGGTATTATTTGTTCAGAAGCAGAGAACTTTCGTGAAAAGTCGACATTTTCAAACTCCTTCACTTGTGCTGTCCATGCTTCGGTATCTAATTTCGCTAATTTGTCGGAAACATAATGGCTGATTACGCTGCGGCGACGAAACCTGCTGCCCCCTTTCGACATACCAGGCCCCATAATACAGCCCTCACAACACAATAATTCCAGGTGTTTTCCTTTCAGGTTTCCCTTTTCAAATTCCTTGATGGCATCTTTAAAATTATTCTTTCCATCGGTAACAATTACAGAACAATCGGTTACGTCAGATGACTTACCCATGGTATTAAGTAAACCATGACTGATTGGGAAACCAGCGCCTTTGGCCGCATGTGGAGGATCGAAATCAACCGGCTGGATGGATGATGGGTTAATGCCTGACTGATTAAACAGATCGCGCAATTCGGTAAAAGTGATGGATTCATCAATTTCTGTACTCTCTCCTTTTTTCGCGATGCACGGGCCAATAAACACCACCTTGGCCTCTTCACCATAGGCTTTTTTAATGATGCGAGAGATGGCCACCATGGGAGATACGATTGGGGCCAGGCTTCCAATTAACTTAGGATGATGTTGCTCCACGTAGGCCACAACAGCCGGGCAATCTGATGAGATGTAGCCTTCCAGCCGGCGCCGGATCATTAGTTTTTTGTATTCCAGGGCCACCATATCGGCACCAAACGACACCTCAACTACCCGGTAGAAGCCCAACTTTTTCAACATACCGACAAAAATGCGGAAATCGTCATACTCGGTAAATTCGGCCGGAAAACTGGGAGCCACCATGGCAATCGCTTTTTCATCAGAAGCCAGGAGTTGGCTTACAGCATCTTTCATCTCAAAAAACGCCTTGGCTCCCTGGCTACAAACATTCACGCAATTACCACAGGCAATGCAGCGCTCGCCTATTACCTCAGCCTGTCCATTGATAATTTTAATAGCTTTTACCGGACATTCACGCACACACGTATAGCAGACCCTACATCTGTCTTTTACAGTGTAAACCAACTTATTTCTACTTACGTGTGTCATCTGCTTTTATTTTTTAAAGTGTATGCTAACCGGGGAAGCTTAAGTCTGTAATTCATTAACCAAAAATAAATCCCAATATTTTGCTCCCCGGCAGCATCACCTATTTTCTATTTTACTACTTCACGTTCGTGATAATGTGTATGCAGCAATTCATGACTTTTATGACCTAGTGGTTTTCCCAGAAATTCTTTGTAAAGTTCCACGATCTCAGGGTTTTTGTGCGATACCTTGATGCGTTCAGTTTCATCAATGCGGTAGAGTGCATTCATCCTGGACTTAAGCTGTTCGTCACTCGTTCCGATGTGTTGACCTCCTCCACCAATACAACCTCCGGGGCATGCCATAATCTCAATAAAATGAACATCATTTTTGCCACCTCTGATTTCGTCAAGCAACACTTTGGCGTTGGCCATGCCGTTTACGACAACCACTCCCAACACGAGCCCGTTGATATTTATTTTGGTCTCTTTTCTGCCTTCAAATCCCCTGATGGCAGGCACCTGAAACTCAACCATTTCTTTGCCGGTGATGCTATGATAAGCGGTACGTATGGCGGCTTCCATTACTCCACCTGAGGTACCAAATAGTTTTCCGGCAGTGCTGCGAAAGCCAAGTGGGGAGTCGACGAGTTCGGGTTTGATATTAAACATATCTACGCCAAAAAGCTTCAAAAACTTAGTCAATTCACGGGTGGTAAGAACAGCATCTACGTCCGAAATACCTTCACGGGTCATTTCTTCTCGCTGGGCTTCAAACTTCTTGGCAGTGCAAGGCATAATGGAAACAGAAAAAATTTCTTCTGGTTTCAGGTTTTCCTGTGCTGCAAAATGACTTTTTATGATAGCACCCATCATTTGCTGAGGCGATTTGCAAGAGGATAGGTTGGGCAGGAATTCCGGGGCAAACTCCTCGGCGTATTTCACCCAACCCGGGCAACAACTGGTAATCATAGGCAAAACACCTCCATTTTGGATGCGATGAATCAATTCGGCTGATTCTTCCATGATGGTTAAGTCGGCTGAAAAAGAAGAGTCGAAGATATGATCAAATCCTACTTTACGAAGGGCCGCATTTAGTATCCCGTTGATATCTACGCCTGGTTCCATGCCCAACTCTTCGGCCATAGAAACCGTAATGGAAGGTGCATATTGCACTACCACTCGTTTTGAAGGGTTGTTCAGTGCTTCCTGAATCTGGGCAAAGTGATTTTTCTCGGTGAGTGCGCCGGTTGGGCAAACCATCACACATTGCCCGCAATTGATACAACTGGAGGTGTTTAATCCTTGGTGAAAGGCGGTTCCAATAATCGATTTATTTCCCCGGTTGATAAAATCAATGCAAGCAACACCCATCACTTCTTCGCAAACATAAACACATCGTCCGCAAAGAATACATTTTTCCGGATCGCGCACAATGCTGGAGCTCGAAAGGTCGAGGTTGGCCTTGTTCTTTATACCGCGGATGCGGCGTTCTGTTACATGCAACTCTTCACTCAGGTCCTGCAACTCGCAGTTTTTATTGCGAACACAGTACAAACAATCGTCAGGGTGATTAGACAAAAGCAACTCAATGATTGTTTTGCGCGATTCAACCACGCGTGGTGAATGCGTTAAAATGCTCATGCCCGGTTCAGCCGGAAAAGAACAGGATGTAATCAATTTACCGGTTTTGTTGTCTTCCACCACACACATCCTACAGGCACCCGTGGGTAGCGCATTTTTAATATGGCAAAGTGTAGGTACCCTGATCCCGTTTCGGTTCATCACCTCCAAAATGGTTTCGCCACTGGAAGCTACAATTGTTTTATTATTGATATTGATGGTAAAATCCATGTTGAACTCTTTTATTTGTTACGAAATCAGAATAGCGTCAAATTTACATACCTCGAAACAGCTACCACACGATATACACTTGTCTTCAACAATAAAGTGGGGTGATTTCCGGGTGCCAATAATAGCATTGGTTGGGCATTTTTTTGCACAAACAGTACAGCCTGTACATTTTTCCACATCAATTTTAAAGGTGCGTAGTTCGGTACATACGTTGGCCGGGCATTTTCTGTCGAAGATATGTTCTTCATATTCGTGACGAAACCATTTTAAGGTGCTGAGAACAGGGTTTGGAGCCGATTGTCCCAATCCGCAAAGCGAAGTTTCTTTAATCACTTTCCCCAGTTTCTCAAGTTGCATAATGCCTTTAAAACGTTCGAGAGCTTCATAGTGTGAACCATCGGATGGCTTGTGGGTAATGCTTTCCAGAATTTCGAGCATTCGCTTGGTGCCCTCGCGACAAGGGATGCACTTTCCGCAGCTTTCGTGTTGGATAAAATCCATAAAGAACTTGGCAATATCCACCATGCAGGTATCTTCATCCATCACAACCAAGCCACCAGATCCCATCATGGCACCAATTTTCAAAAGTGATTCATATTCAATTTTAATATCCAGGTTGGCCTCTGTAATACAACCTCCGGAAGGGCCCCCGATTTGCACAGATTTGAATTTTTTTCCATTTGGGATGCCACCAGCGATGCCGAAGATCACCTGCCGGATGGTGGTTCCCATGGGCACTTCCACAAGCCCGGTCAAATTAACTTTTCCCGACAGGGCAAATACTTTGGTCCCTTTGTTGTTTTCAGTACCTATTGACCGATAATGATCAATGCCCCTGGCAAAAATTTCGGCTAACGATGACAGTGTTTCCACGTTATTGATCACAGTAGGCTTACCGAACAAACCACTTACGGCAGGAAAAGGTGGCCGTGGACGTGGCATGCCTCTTTTTCCTTCGATGGAGTTGATCAGGGCGGTCTCTTCACCACAAACAAAAGCACCGGCTCCCATTTTTACTTTGATGTCGAAGTCGACTCCACTTCCAAAGATATTTTTGCCCAACACCCCCAGTTCCCGGGCTTGGTCAAGGGCACTGTTCAATCGTTTTATGGCCAGAGGATACTCTGCCCGGATATAGACATATCCTAGTGTGGCACCAATTCCATAAGCAGCAATGGCCATACCTTCCAGCAGGCGATGAGGGTCACCCTCAATAACGGCACGATCCATAAACGCACCCGGGTCACCTTCATCCGCGTTGCAAATCAGGTACTTCTGATCAGCTATCGTGTTATAGGCAAACTTCCATTTTTTACCCGTTGGGAAGCCACCACCCCCACGTCCACGAAGCCCACTCTTTTCGACTAATTCACAAACTTCAAGCGATTTATAATTGTTAATCAGGTGAAGATAGTTGCTATAGCCACCGAATGCCAGGTACTCTTCGATGCTAACCGGGTTTACAAGCCCACAATTTTTAAGTACCACGCGTGTTTGAGGACCAAAAAAAGGATGCTCCATCAGGTTAGGAACCCCTTGCCATATCCGATTTGATGAGGATGAAAATTGTCCAAGAACCTCTGCCTCAGCTGGTATTTCCAGCTGAAAAACCGACCTAAGTAATCCGTCCACTTTTTGTTCGTCCACCCTTTGAAAAGAAATCCGGTTATGGCCTGGCAGTTGAATATCGAGAAGTGGTTCGGCAGAACAAAGACCGATACATCCAACTTCAACAATTTCGGCATCTAATTTATTTTCACGGAGATAATTTTTTGTAGCGGCCAATGTTTTTGCTGCCCCTGCTCCCAAACCACAGGTTCCTGCCCCTATAAAAATGACAGGTTTAGCAATTTTACTCCTTGTATATTTTATACAAAACTCTTCCTGGCTCAGTTGAATTTCAGGAGAATGTACCTTTTGAACCTTCTCGATCAGGATCTGTTGCTGGATATTTTGATGAATTAAACACATATACTATTCTCCACGGGTTTTATATTGGTCGACAATTTCCTTAATTGACCGGGCTGTTACTTTGGCATGAAACTCGCCATTAACACAAATCACCGGTGCTAATCCACAAGCTCCGATACAAGCCACCACTTCAATACTAAACAGGCCGTCGCGCGAAGTTTGTCCTGCTTTCACTTTTAAATGTTTCTCCAGTTCCTGCAAAACGGTAGACGACCCCAACACATGACAGGCAGTGCCGCGACAAACCTGAACATGATTCACGCCAAAAGGCTCGAACCTGAACTGGTTATAGAAGGTGGCAACGCCAAAAATTTTACTTGCAGGGATGTCCAGGTGTCTACCCACTTCAAGTATTGATTTCTTTGATAAATACCCTTCTGCAGTTTGTATTTCCTGCAAAATGGGTATCAAATTATCACGCCCGGTTTCCGGGTATTTATGGAGGACATGTTGAACTAAAGTCATTATTCAGGTTATTTTAATTGATTTTACATCGCCTCAACCAGGCCTATGACTCATTTTTTTCGGTCAGTTGTTTTTCAATTTCAGGAATCAACACGTTGGCACTGACAGGTTTTCTAACAAAAGCGTTCACCGGAAACCAAATACTTTCATCATGCTCGTTGAGATAGTCAACTCCCGCATTGCCTGTAACTAAATCTTTAACCAGAATTACCCTCAGGTCGCTGTAGGCAGGATCTCTTCTAAATTCGCGTGCCATTGCCTGCACACTGGGTTTGGTTGTTGTAAGCACTTCAATGGAGGTTTGAATAATCACCGGCATGTTTTTCAGCTCGGGGTCTTCCACAATTTCTTTCGCCAACTCAAATCCTTCGAAGTGTGTGGTCATCATCACATCCAAAATGGCTAAATCGGGTTTTACTTTTTTTAGCAACGCGATACCCTGTATTTTGTCGTTAGCCGAAGAAACTTCATATCCCTTGGCCGTTAGAATGGCTTCTACAACGTTAATAATGTCAATGTCGTCATCAACGATTACAATTTTCTTTTTTGTGTTCATGGTCAGAGCGTTTATGGTTTTTAATGTGGTAAAACTACCTTGAACCTTCAACGTGATATAGGCAGGAACCTACCTTTTTTAAAGGAAAATAGTCCTGTTTTTTAAGGAGAAAAACCAGTACTATCAGGTAATGATTTGCGTGAAAGTACTGGTTTGAGGAGAAAAGGAATAAATATAGCTTACAACGTCTTTATCTTTAATTTTGCGGGCATGATTTCATTTTCACAATTTTCATTAGAGTTAAGCTATAAACTCAACAACTCACCCTTACCGGGAATAAAGGCACAGATGCAAATGGCACCTGTATCGCGTAAAGTTGAGCTTGAACGCAGGCCCATCCCTGAACCAAAAAAAAGTGCCGTATTGATTTCGTTTTTTTCGAGAAATGAAGCAATCTACCTGATCATGATAAAGAGGGCCATTGACGATTCAGTTCATAGTGGCCAGATTGCTTTTCCAGGTGGCAAAGCAGAGATGGAGGATGCGACGCTGGAGAACACGGCTTTACGTGAAACCTTCGAAGAAATTGGAATTGAACCATCGAAAATCGAAATACTGGGGAAACTGACTGAGCTATATATTCCACCCAGCAATTTTCTGGTTACACCGTTTGTAGGCATTCTAAAAGAAGAGCCCCATTTTATAACTAACAATGAAGTGGAAAGTGTTCTTGTTGTTCCTCTGGCTGAGTTATTGGATCCCGCGAATTGCATCGAAAAAACGATCATGGTACGCACGTTGCCACTTCATGTTCCTTGTTATTTGCTTGAGAGAGAAATTGTATGGGGCGCTTCTTCCATGATGCTTGCCGAGCTGCTCCAATTGTTAAGCCTTCCTCTACAGTAATTTTACATAAAAAAAGCCCCAAAAATGGAGCTTTGTAAAGTTATGCCTGAGCAGTAGGCCCTCCCAGTGAAAAGGGGGGCAAACCACCGTCTTTTGACTCTTTAATAATACCATGGATCGCCTCGAATTTCTTCACATTGTCTTGCAAGGCTTTATACAAACGCTTGGCATGTTCCGGTGTCAGAATGATTCTGGATTTAACTTTGGCCTTTGGTGCACCAGGCATCAGTTTTACAAAATCAATAATAAACTCGGCATGTGAGTGGGTGATGATGGCCAAATTAGAGTAGATGCCTTCGGCAATGTCTTCAGGCAAATCGATGTTGATCTTATTGGCATTTTTTTGTTCTTCCATGATAGTTGGTTTTATATAACGAGCACCTTTTCAAAAAGGTGCTCGTTATGAGATTTTAGATATCGATCTGGTTATCGTGCTTCATTACAGATTCATAATCCTCTTTGGAGCCTACAATGATATCTTCATACTTGCGTAAACCTGAACCTGCAGGGATCTTATGACCGACAATCACATTTTCCTTCAAACCGAGCAGATTATCAGTTTTTGCACTGATGGAGGCCACTGTTAACACCTTGGTAGTTTCCTGGAATGAAGCTGCGGAGATCCAACTGTTGGTTTGAAGAGAAGCACGGGTAATACCCTGCAACACCTGTGTACCTGTTGCCGGTTGGGCAGGACGTGCTTCAGCCAACTGTTTGTCGCGCCTTTTTAAAGCGGAGTTATCATCACGCAATTTACGAGCAGTTATAATCTGACCCTGGAGCAGGTTTTCTGATTCACCTGGATCAACCACCACCATTTGTCCATAAATTTCATCATTCACTTCGTGGAAGTCAATCCTGTTTACCAGTTCTCCCTCCAGAAACCGCGTGTCACCTGAATCTTCAACTCTTACTTTGCGCATCATCTGACGGACAATGGTTTCAAAATGTTTATCATTAATTTTTACCCCCTGAAGGCGATATACCTCCTGGATTTCGTTAACGATATATTCCTGTACAGCCATTGGGCCTTTGATTGCCAAAATATCAGATGGTGTCATAACGCCGTCAGATAAAGGTGTACCTGCCTTTACAAAGTCATTTTTTTGTGCCAGAATCTGTTTTGAGGTTGGTACCAGGTATTTCTTTTCTTCTCCTGTTTTTGAAGTAATCACCACTTCCCGGTTACCACGTTTTAGTTTTTGACTAAAACTAACTACACCGTCAATTTCGGAAACTACAGCAGGATCGGAAGGGTTACGGGCCTCAAACAATTCGGTTACGCGGGGAAGACCTCCGGTGATGTCACCAGATTTCCCAAAAGCACGGGGGATTTTAACCAATAAATCACCGGCTTTTATTGAGGCTCCTTCTTCAACAAGAATGTGCGAACCAACAGGCATGTCATAGGTATTAAGAATAATCCCATCCTTGTTCAGGATTTTAATGATCGGATTCTTGTTTTTCAACCGGGATTCCACGATTACTTTTTCAAAATAACCTGTTTGGTCATCCGATTCAACGCGGTAGGTAATACCTTCGATGATATGCTCAAACGAAATCGTACCCGCCGTTTCAGAAACAATGACAGCATTATAAGGATCCCAGTCAGCAATGATGTCTCCTTTTTTTACATTCGAGCCATTCTTGATATATAAGTTAGCAGAATATGGAATGTTGGCAGAGGCCAGAACCACGCCGGTAGAAGGGTCAAGAATTCTCATTTCAGCCGAACGGCCAACCACAACCTGGTATTTTTTACCCTCGTTGTTGGTGAAATCAACTGTTCTTAATTCTTCAATTTCGAGGTGTCCATCAAATTTGCTATCAATCTTCGATGTACTTCCAACGTTAGACGCCGTACCTCCCTGGTGGAATGTTCTCAATGTAAGCTGGGTACCGGGTTCTCCGATAGATTGAGCGGCAATTACACCAACAGCTTCTCCATCCTGAACCAGTCGGCCTGAAGCCAGGTTACGACCATAACACAACGCACAAACACCTCGTTTTGATTCGCAGGTAAGTACTGAACGAATTTCAACACCTTCAATGCTTGAATCCTCGATGATTTTGGCGATGTCTTCGGTGATTTCCAGGCCTGCCTCGATAATTACCTCACCTGTAATTGGATGATATACATCGTGCAGGGCGACACGGCCAAGAATACGGTCGTACAACGATTCAACGATATCTTCATTTTTCTTTAATGCATTAATGGTTAAACCGCGAAGAGTTCCACAGTCTACCTCATTAATAACCACATCCTGAGCTACGTCGACTAACCTACGCGTCAGATAACCGGCATCAGCAGTTTTAAGTGCAGTATCTGCCAAACCTTTACGTGCACCGTGAGTAGAAATAAAGTACTCAAGTACTGAAAGGCCTTCCTTAAAGTTAGAAAGAATCGGGTTTTCAATAATCTCACCTCCTTTGGCACCCGATTTTTGTGGTTTTGCCATCAAACCCCTCATCCCGGAAAGCTGCCGAATTTGTTCCTTGGAACCACGAGCCCCGGAATCGAGCATCATATATACGGGATTAAATCCTTGATCGTCCTGAGAAAGTTCTTTCATCAGGGTGTTGGTCAAATGCGAGTTGGCATGTGTCCAGATATCAATAATCTGGTTATAACGCTCGTTGTTGGTGATAAATCCCATATTATAGTTATTCAACACCTCTTCAACTTCATCGTTGGCTTTCTTAACCAACGATACTTTGATTTCAGGCACCATCACGTTACCAAGGCTAAAGGAAAGTCCGCCCTTAAATGCCATGGTAAATCCCAGATGTTTAATGTCATCGAGAAAACGGGCCGTTACGTCCGTGCTGGTCACTTTCAATATGCCACCAATGATATCGCGGAGTGCCTTTTTAGTCATCAGGGCATTGATGTAACCGTATTCTTTCGGAACAAACTGGTTAAACATCACGCGACCAACAGAGGTTTCAATCATCCTGTTTACCGCGACACCATCTACCACGTCATCCACCTTCACATTGATAATGGCATGCAAATCCACTCTTTTCTCGTTGTAAGCAATATTTACTTCTTCCGGCGAATAGAAACTCATGCCCTCTCCTTTAACAGGATGATCGGGTGTGCTTTTCCTGGGTTTAGTAATATAGTAAAGTCCAAGAACCATGTCCTGGGAAGGCACCATGATTGGAGCTCCATTGGCAGGATTCAGGATATTATGCGAAGCAAGCATTAAAATTTGAGCTTCCAACACGGCTGCGTTTCCAAGTGGAACGTGAACAGCCATCTGGTCACCATCGAAGTCGGCGTTGAACGCGGTACATACCAATGGGTGAAGTTGAATGGCTTTGCCTTCAACCAGTTTTGGCTGAAAAGCCTGGATACCCAACCGGTGCAATGTAGGAGCACGGTTTAACAAGACAGGATGGCCTTTGAGGATATTTTCAAGAATATCCCAAACCACGGCGTCTTTTCGTTCTACAATTTTTTTTGCCGATTTCACGGTTTTTACAATCCCGCGCTCCAGCAATTTTCTGATAATAAATGGTTTAAACAATTCTGCCGCCATGGCTTTTGGCAAACCACATTCATTTAGCTGAAGATCAGGACCAACCACGATGACCGAACGTCCGGAATAATCCACGCGTTTACCCAGCAGGTTCTGGCGGAATCTTCCTTGTTTTCCTTTCAGGCTATCGCTTAAGGATTTCAATGGTCGGTTCGATTCGGTTTTAACGGCGCTCGATTTTCTGGAATTATCCAAAAGTGAATCAACAGCTTCCTGAAGCATCCGCTTTTCATTGCGCATGATCACATCAGGAGCTTTAATTTCTATCAGTCGTTTCAACCGGTTGTTACGTATGATCACCCTGCGGTAAAGGTCATTCAGGTCGGAAGTTGCAAAACGCCCACCATCCAATGGAACCAAAGGACGCAATTCAGGAGGAATCACTGGTACGATCTGCACAATCATCCATTCAGGTCGATTTTCAGCACGGTTACGTGCATCACGGAAGGCTTCGAAAACCTGCAAACGTTTCAGCGCATCCGCCTTGCGTTGTTGAGAAGTTTCAGTATTGGCTTTATGTCTTAATTCATAGGACATTTTATCCAGGTCGAGGCGTGAAAGCAAATCACGAACGGCCTCTGCACCCATCTTGGCAATAAACTTGTCCGGGTGCGTATCATCGAGATGTTGGTTTTCTGGCGGTAAAGTATCTAAAATATCAAAGTATTCCTCTTCCGTGAGAAAATCCAGGTATTCAACACCATTGCCTTTTTTAATACCCGGGTTGATTACTACATACCGTTCGTAATAAATGATCATCTCCAGTTTTTTTGTCTGAAGGCCGAGCATTGAACCAATTTTATTTGGCAGCGAGCGGAAAAACCAAATGTGAACTACCGGCACCACCAGTTGAATGTGGCCCATTCGCTCGCGGCGTACTTTCTTTTCTGTTACTTCTACACCGCAACGGTCGCAAACGATTCCTTTGTACCGGATCCGTTTATATTTACCACAGTGGCACTCGTAGTCCTTGATGGGTCCGAATATCCTCTCACAGAACAAGCCATCACGTTCAGGTTTGTAAGTACGGTAATTGATGGTTTCCGGTTTTAACACCTCGCCATGCGACCTGTCGAGAATCGATTCAGGAGAGGCCAGACTAATGGTGATGTTGTTAAACGTGCTCGGAATTTTACTATCTTTTCTGAAAGCCATATGTTATCCTATTATTTTTATCAGGTTTACTAAAGTTTAATCGAAACTCAGTTCGAGCCCAAGTCCGCGCAATTCGTGCACGAGTACGTTAAACGATTCAGGTACGTTGGGGATAGGCATTACCTCTCCTTTTACAATCGCTTCGTAGGCTTTTGCCCTACCGGTAACGTCGTCAGATTTAACTGTTAAAATTTCCTGGAGAATGTTAGCAGCACCAAAGGCTTCAAGAGCCCAAACCTCCATTTCTCCAAAACGCTGTCCTCCAAACTGGGCTTTACCCCCCAGAGGCTGCTGCGTAATGAGCGAGTATGGGCCAATTGATCTGGCATGCATTTTATCATCCACCATATGGTGAAGTTTCAGCATATAGATATAACCAACGGTGGCTGGCTGGTCGAAACGTTCGCCTGTGCCGCCATCATACAAGTAGGTACTGCCATTAACCGGCAATCCTGCTTTTACCATATATTGATTGATTTGGTCAACAGAAGCACCATCAAAAATAGGGGTTCCAAAAGTCAATCCCAATTTTTTACCGGCCCAACCCAAAACAGTTTCGTAGATCTGTCCAAGGTTCATACGCGAAGGTACGCCCAATGGATTCAACACGATGTCAACAGGGGTTCCATCTTCGAGAAATGGCATGTCTTCTTCACGAACAATACGAGCCACAATCCCCTTATTACCATGACGACCGGCCATTTTATCACCCACTTTAAGCTTACGCTTTTTAGCAATATAAACTTTAGCCATTTGTACAATACCATTTGGAAGCTCATCGCCCACAGAGGCAACAAACTGTTTGCGGTTGTATATTCCAAGCAGCTCTTTGTACTTGATGATAAAGTTATTGATCAGTATCTTAACAAGGTCGTTTTTATCTTTGTCGGTGGTCCATTTATCAGGGTTTATTTCGGTGTAATCGATTCCCTGAAGAATTTTTTGTGTAAACTTAACTTTAGGGGCAACGACCATTTCGCCGTAATTGTTGGTAACACCTTGTGAAGTACGTCCGCCCACCAACTGCGACATTTTGTCTATCAGCTTTACTTTTAACTCAGCATAATTTTTGTTATACTCAGCTTCCAATACAGCCAGGATTTCTTTTTCACGGTTTTTGGATTTTTTGTCTTTCACCGACCTGGAAAACAGACTGCTGCCAATAACAACGCCTTTCATAGATGGTGGAGCCTTAAGAGAGGCGTTTTTCACGTCACCAGCCTTGTCACCAAATATGGCTCGGAGAAGTTTTTCTTCAGGTGTTGGATCGCTTTCGCCTTTAGGCGTGATTTTGCCAATCAATATATCACCTTCATTTACTTCAGCACCAATGCGTATCAAACCATCTTCGTTGAGATCTTTGGTTGCTTCCGCGCTCACGTTTGGAATATCGTTCGTAAGCTCTTCGATGCCTCGTTTTGTATCACGGACATCCAAAGAAAATTCCTCAATATGTACAGATGTAAAAATATCTTCTTTTACGATTTTCTCAGAAATAACGATGGCATCCTCAAAATTATATCCTTTCCAAGGCATAAATGCCACCATCAGGTTTCGTCCCAAGGCCAATTCACCGTTTTGAGTGGCATATCCTTCACAAAGCACCTGGCCTTTTACCACTTTATCACCTTTGTGCACGATAGGCCGTAAGTTGATGGAAGTATTTTGGTTGGTACGTTGAAATTTAACCAGGTGATACGTTTTAAGGTCATCGTCAAAGCTCACCAATCGATCTTCTTCATCGCGGATATAACGGATTACAATCCTCTCTGCATCAACATATTCAACACTTCCTTCTCCTTGTGCATTGATGAGAACGCGTGAGTCACGGGCCACGTTTCCTTCGATACCGGTACCAACAATTGGAGCTTCGGCATTTAACAGAGGAACTGCCTGACGCATCATATTCGATCCCATCAGGGCACGGTTGGCATCATCATGTTCAAGAAAAGGAATCAATGAAGCAGCAATGGAGGCAATTTGGTTAGGGGCAATGTCGATCAGGTGAACTTCTTCACGCGGGGTAATCGGGTAATCAGCCTGGTAACGCACTTTCACCTTTTCACGGACGAATTGCCCGGTATCGGATACAAGCGTGCTTGCCTGAGCTATAATTTTGTCCTCTTCCTCTTCCGCGCTTAAATAGATAGGTTTATGAGAATAATCAATGGATCCTTTGATGACATTTCGGTATGGGGTTTCGATAAAGCCCAAATTGTTAATCTGAGCATAAACACAAAGAGAGGAAATGAGTCCAATATTGGGTCCTTCAGGTGTTTCGATGGTACACAACCGTCCATAATGGGTATAATGGACGTCACGTACTTCAAACCCGGCGCGTTCACGCGACAAACCACCCGGTCCCAGAGCCGAAATACGGCGCTTGTGAGTAATTTCACTCAGAGGGTTGGTTTGATCCATGAACTGTGACAACGCGTTGGTACCGAAGAATGAGTTAATCACCGATGAAAGCGTCTTGGCATTGATGAGGTCGGTGGGTGTAAACACCTCGTTATCACGAACGTTCATTCGCTCGCGGATAGTACGAGCCATACGAGCCAATCCAACACCAAATTGATTAGAGAGCTGCTCGCCCACAGTACGTACCCTGCGATTACTTAAATGGTCGATATCATCAACGATGGTTTTATTGTTCACCAGTTTGATGAGGTATTTTATAATCAATATAATGTCCTCTTTGGTTAGCACCTTGATTGACATTGAAGTATTGATATTCAGTTTCTTGTTAATGCGATACCGTCCTACTTCACCAAGATCGTATCTTTTATCTGAGAAGAAGAGCTTCTCGAAGATTCCACGAGCAGTTTCTTCATCAGGTGGAAGCGCGTTACGCAACTGGAAATAGATAAATTCCACGGCTTCTTTTTCAGAATTGGTGGTATCTTTCTGTAATGTATTGAAAATGATAGAATAGTCGGCCAAGGTAGGATCGTCCTTATGTAAAAGGATAGATTTTACACCTGCGTCCACAATCCGGTCGATATGGTCATTCTCGAGAATGGTTTCACGTTCGATGATAACATCATTTCTTTCGATGGTAACCACTTCACCTGTATCCTCATCCACAAAATCCTCGAACCATGACCGAACCACGCGGGCAGCCAATTTACGACCCAGGACACGTTTAAGACCAGCCTTGCTCACTTTAACCTCTTCGGCGAGATTAAAAATTTCGAGGATATCGCGGTCAGTTTCATAACCGATAGCCCTCAAAAGTGTGGTGACAGGCATTTTTTTCTTACGATCGATGTATGCATACATCACGTTGTTGATGTCGGTGGAGAACTCCATCCAAGATCCCTTAAAAGGAATAATACGCGCTGAATAAAGCTGTGTACCGTTGGCATGGCGGTGTTGTCCGAAAAACACACCCGGAGATCTATGAAGCTGTGAAACAACAACACGTTCGGCTCCATTCACCACGAATGTACCTTTGGGAGTCATATAAGGGATCATACCCAAATAAACGTCCTGAACGATGGTTTCAAAATCTTCGTGATCGGGATCGGTACAGTATAGCTTAAGTTTTGCCTTAAGCGGGACACTGTATGTTAATCCACGTTCAATCGCTTCCTCAATTGCATAGCGGGGAGGATCGACATAATAATCTAAAAATTCGAGTACAAAGTTGTTTCTCGCATCGGTAATTGGAAAATTTTCGGCGAAAACCCTAAAAAGGCCTTCGTTCCTGCGGTTTTCAGGATTTGTTTCCAACTGGAAAAAGTCTTGAAAAGACTTTAACTGAATGTCCAAAAAATCGGGGTAAGGAAGTTGATTTTTTGTGGATGCGAAACTAATTCTTCCGGTTTGTATTTCAGCCAAGACTTACAGTATTAAGTTAACAAGATCTGGTTTTGAGCCAGTTAAATTGAAAGAATGATATATAAGAGCATATAGGCGCAAACCTCTACCCCAAATTGGGGCAGAGGTTAACGTCTTTTAGTGTACAATTGAGATGTTATTTTATCTCAACTTCTGCACCAGCTTCTTCAAGCTGAGATTTCAGTACGTTGGCTTCATCTTTAGTTACACCTTCTTTAATTGCTTTTGGAGCGGAGTCAACTAATTCCTTCGACTCTTTCAATCCTAAACTGGTTAATTCTTTCACCAATTTAACTACGGCCAATTTTGATTGACCGGCCGCCTTGAGGATTACATCAAATGATGTCTGCTCTTCTTCCACCGCTTCAGCAGCGGCAGCAGGACCAGCAATAGCTACAGCCGCGGCTGCAGGTTCAATTCCGTATTCGTTTTTAAGGATAGCCGCCAGTTCGTTAACTTCTTTAACAGTTAAGTTTACCAGTTGTTCCGCAAATGCTTTTAAATCTGCCATTTTATTTTACTTTTTAATGTTCTGAATAATAAATCTTTAACTCAAATATAATATACTATTAGTTCCCTTTTTCACTCAGGGTTTCCAGAATTCCGGATAGTTTTTGACCGCCGGATTGTAGTGCAGAAATCACATTCTTTGCAGGTGACTGCAACAAGGCTATCAGATCGGCAACCAGTTCATTCTTCGATTTAATAGAAATAAGAAAGTCGATCTGATCGTCACCCAAATAAACCGTTTCTTCAATGTAGGCGGCTTTAAGAATGGGATAAGCACTTTTCTTTCTATAATCCTTAATCATAAGGGCAGGCGCATTACCTGCTTCACTGAACATAACAGCGGTCTGGCCTTTTACAGCAACGTAAAGTCCTGAAAAATCTTTTTCAACATTTTCCATGGCTTTTTTCAGTAAGGTGTTTTTAACAACAGTAATTTTAATGTTGCTTTTAAAACTTAACCTTCTGAGTTTGCTGGTGGCTTCTGCATTTAATGTAGAAATATCAGTTAAATAGAAATTGTTGTTCTCTTTCAACTGCTGAGTTAAGGACTCGATGAGTACTTTTTTTTCTTCTTTTCTCATAGTTCCTGAATTTTAACCTGCAGTGGTTACTGATTTAACGTCAATTTTTACACCTGGACTCATGGTACTCGAAAGAAAGATACTTTTCACGTAAGTTCCTTTTGAGGACGAGGGTTTAAGCTTGATAATGTTAGTGACGAGCTCACGAGCATTGTCAACTAATTTATCACTGGTAAAACCTAGTTTACCGACACTCGAATGAATAATACCATACTTATCGACTTTAAAGTCGATTTTACCAGCTTTCGATGCCCTAACGGCATCACCAATGTCCATGGTCACGGTACCGGTCTTTGGGTTAGGCATTAAGCCCCTCGGGCCTAAAATCCTACCTAAGGCACCTACCTTGGACATCACACTTGGCATGGTAATTACCACATCAATATCGGTCCAGCCTTCCTTGATTTTCTGGACGTAATCGTCCAGACCAACATGGTCGGCTCCTGCTGCTTTAGCTTCCTCCTCTTTGTCAGGTGTACAAAGAACGAGAACCCGAATGTCTTTACCCGTGCCGTGAGGCAGGGTAACAGAGCCACGAACCATTTGGTTCGCTTTACGCGGGTCAACGCCCAATCTAACGCTAACATCAACTGAAGGGTCGAATTTTGTGTAGGAAATTTTCCTCACTACTTCAACCGCTTCTGCCAAGGAGTACTCTTTATTTTTTTCGAATTTGGCTAAAGCTTCTTTGTGTTTTTTGGTCAATTTTGCCATATTCTTCTCCTGTTAACAGATGTGTATTTAAACATGTGAAGGGAATTCGCCTTTCACTCTCACGCCCATGCTTCTGGCTGTACCGGCCACCATTGTCATCGCTGATTCTATGGTGAAAGCATTTAAGTCTTTCATCTTGCCTTCAGCAATGTCTTTCACCTGTTCCCAGGTAATGGTAGCGACTTTATCACGGTTTGGTTCAGCGGAGCCTTTTTTCAATTTAGCTATTTCCATAATCTGAACCGCTACCGGGGGTGTTTTGATGATAAAATCGAAGGATTTATCCTTATAAACAGTAATGATCACAGGAGTTACCTTACCGGCTTGCTCCTGCGTACGAGCATTAAACTGTTTACAGAACTCCATGATATTTACCCCTTTGGCACCCAATGCCGGACCTACGGGTGGAGAAGGATTCGCGGCCCCCCCCTTGATCTGTAATTTAATTAATCCACTAATTTCTTTTGCCATTTTAAACCAACGTTTAAAATTTTGATTACGTCTACACTATTCCTTTTCCACTTGCATAAATCCCAACTCGAGAGGTGTTTTCCTACCAAAAATTTTCACCATGACCTTGAGTTTCTTTTTCTCCTCATTGATTTCTTCGATCACACCGCTGAAACTATTAAAAGGTCCATCGATGACGGTTACGGTTTCACCTATAATATAGGGGATGTTGACTTCTTCGCCTAATTCGGCGAGTTCGTCCACTTTACCTAAAATCCGTTTTACCTCAGAAGCCCTGATGGGTTCGGGTTCGCCATGCGAGCCCAGAAATCCAAGAACATTGGGTACATTTTTGATGATGTGTGGGATTTCTCCCGACAACTCTGCCTCAATCAGGACATAACCAGGAAAATAGTTTCGCTCTTTGCTCACTTTTTTCCCTTTACGGATTTGATAGATCTTTTCAGTGGGTATGAGAACCTGGCTAATAAAGTCTTGCAGTTTGAGATTTGAAATCTCACTTTCAAGGTATTCTTTCACCTTTTTCTCTTTACCACTAATCGCTCTAACAACGTACCATTTTTTTCCTGATTGCTCGGTCATTTTGCAGGTGTGATGTGAATAGTTATAAACAGTTAATTATATAATAAATCGAACAGCTATCGTGTTGAAACAATCCTATAGGTTAAAACAACCCGTAGAAACGCTCCAATACGCTGGAAAACGAAATATCCATCAAATAAACCACAATTGCGATTATAAGGGAAGCAACGGATACTACGATTGCGCTGTTCTGCAGCTCACTCCATGTTGGCCAGGATACTTTATGCATCCACTCGTCATAACTTTCATTAAAATAGTTGCTGATACTGAACTTTGCCATTTGAGAAAATTTAATCTGCACGGGTGGTAGGAGTCGAACCCACAACCTACGGTTTTGGAGACCGCCACTCTACCAATTGAGCTACACCCGTGTTCGGTCAAAACCGAAACCCCTCCAACAGGAGTTTTTCCGGTTTTTTCCATTCATATTTATTTTACAACGAGATTAATCAATGATTTCTGTAACCTGACCAGCACCAACGGTACGACCACCTTCACGAATTGCAAAGCGAAGACCTTTGTTCATGGCGATTTCAGCAATCAAATGAATCTCTACAGTCAGGTTGTCGCCTGGCATTACCATCTCAACACCTTCAGGTAACATAATTTCACCTGTTACATCAGTTGTGCGGAAATAGAACTGAGGACGGTATCTGTTGTGGAATGGAGTGTGACGGCCACCTTCTTCTTTTTTCAGAATATAAACCTCTGCTTTGATGTTTTTATGAGGAGTAACGCTTCCTGGTTTGATGATAACCATACCACGACGGATACTGTCCTTATCAATACCACGGAGCAACAGACCGGCGTTGTCACCAGCTTGTCCTTCATCCAGGATTTTGCGGAACATTTCAACACCCGTTACAACTGATTTTAGTTTTTCTGCTCCCATACCAATGATGTCAACAGGATCTCCGGTATGAATAACCCCTGTTTCAATTCTACCGGTGGCAACAGTACCACGACCGGTAATTGAGAACACATCCTCAACAGGCATCAGGAATGGTTTGTCCTGATCACGTGTTGGGAGTGGAATCCATGTATCACAAGCATCCATCAATTCGTGGATTTTTTCAACCCACTTTGGTTCCTGATTCAAAGCACCAAGAGCCGATCCTTGAATTACAGGTGTATTTTCACCATCAAATTCATAGAAGGTAAGTAAATCCCTGATTTCCATTTCAACCAGTTCGAGCAACTCTTCGTCGTCGACCATGTCAACTTTGTTCATAAAAACAACCAGACGGGGTACACCAACCTGACGGGCGAGCAGGATGTGCTCACGGGTTTGTGGCATAGGACCATCGGTAGCGGCAACAACGATAATAGCACCGTCCATTTGGGCAGCACCGGTAACCATATTTTTTACGTAGTCAGCGTGACCGGGACAGTCAACGTGAGCGTAGTGACGATTTTTCGTCGAGTATTCAACGTGAGCAGTATTAATAGTAATACCCCTTTCTCTTTCTTCAGGAGCGTTGTCGATTGAGTCAAAAGACGCAAATTCAGCCAAACCATCAGCTTGTAAGGAAAGCGTAATAGCGGCTGTCAAAGTCGTTTTGCCGTGGTCAACGTGTCCAATTGTTCCAATATTTACGTGTGGTTTGGAACGGTCGAATTTTGCTTTAGCCATATCAATAACTTATTTTAATGTAAATGAGATTCGTATTCTTCTTTTCAGTTTCAATTTAATCAATAAAAAAATGAGCCGAGGATGAGAATTGAACTCATGACCTCTTCCTTACCAAGGAAGCGCTCTACCCCTGAGCTACCCCGGCAAAATTTGAGCGGGAAATCGGGCTCGAACCGACCACCTACAGCTTGGAAGGCTGTCGCTCTACCAAATGAGCTATTCCCGCTTTTTAAGAAAAAAGTAAGAAGAAAAAAGATAAAAAGTTGCAGCGAAAAATCAACTGATCTGTCCTTCTATCTTTGGCCTTTTAACTTTAGCCTTTTTGCCTAATTGTGGGGAGAGGAGGATTCGAACCTCCGAAGGCTGAGCCAACAGATTTACAGTCTGCCCCGTTTGACCGCTTCGGTATCTCCCCATTTCAACATGTTTACGAACTGAGCCAGTAGAGGGATTCGAACCCCCGACCAGCTGATTACAAATCAGCTGCTCTGGCCAACTGAGCTATACTGGCACTACTCAATCAAACAATTCGTATTGTTATCTTGATCATCATTACTGTCAGAACTGCCTCTGCAAAAAAAATGCAGACCCCTGTTTAAAAAGGTCTGCAAAAATATATACTTTAGTTTTAACTACCAAAGAATTTGTGATAAAAAAACAATTTATTTTTTCAATCTACCTTTATACTTCTCTAACTGCTTCTTTAGCGCATCGATAGCCGTGTCTGCCGCCTCTTCAAAGGTCTTGCTTTGCTTCTTGGCATACAAGTCATAACCGGGGATTTGCATCCGGATTTCAGCAATCTTGTTCTCCCTGGTCTCAGTCTTGTCGAGTTTCAACGTGACTTCTGTCCCGATGACTCCTTCATACAATCCTGAAAGTTTTTCAACTTTCTTCTCAATGAAGTTTTCAAGTTTGGTGTCGGTTTTAAAATGAACCGAGGTGATGTTTACTTTCATAGTCATTCCTCCATTATTTAAGTTTGGCCCGTGGATGGGCTTGGTGATAAATAGTCTTTAGTTGTTCAATGGTACTGTGCGTGTATACTTGTGTTGCTGCCAGGCTCGCGTGGCCAAGTAATTCTTTAATGGTGTTCAATTCGGCACCCCTGTTGAGGAGATGGGTGGCGAAACTATGCCGAAGTACATGTGGGCTTTTCCTCTTCGATGATACGCCTTCGAGTGCCCGATGGGCGATATGATATATTAATTCAGGATAGGCTTTTTGGCCTTTGTTGGTCACTATCAGATAATCGTTGCCATCTCCAAAAGTTTTTCTCTTCATCTCCAAATAAGCCAGTAATTGATCCATCATCTGTTTTGATAACGGAATTAAACGTTCTTTATTTCTTTTACCACGTACTTTAAGTGCGGACTGACTGGTATCAACAGACCCCTGGCGGAGTTCAGTCAATTCGCTCCTGCGCATACCTGTTGCATACAGCAATTCAAGAACAATGTGGTCGCGAATGGCACGGAAACCATGCGGATGCTCAGTCTCCTTATCAAGGGCAACCGAAAGTTGCTCTTCCTCAATATATACCGGTAGGCGCTTGGGTGTCTTTAACGACTGGATGGCTTTTACCGGATTGACAGTAACAATGCCCTGTCGGAGAAGAAAATGATAGTAGGTTTTTAATGTACTGAGCTTTCTATTCACTGAAGTGGCAGAAAATCCCTGTTCCATGAGTGTCATCACCCAGGAACGGATCATATCACGAGTGGACTCTTCAGGATTTGAAAGTGCATAGTGAGAAGTAAGATATTCTGTAAATGAATCCAAATCAGTTTGATAGGCCACAACGGTGTGCGTTGAATATCGTTTTTCTAACTGAAGGTATTGAATAAACTTAGTTATTGTCATGGGCAAAAAAAAAGAAGAAATCCTGAACCAAAGATAAACTAAAATATCCCGGATTCAAAATTTCTTCTGTTAATTTTCCCTAATCGGGTTTATAAACCCATATCAGCTTGACGGAGCGATTGAACGTAAATGGCTTTGAGTTTTTGCTCACGGTTTACAACGGAAGGTTTATCGAAGCGCTGACGGGCACGCAGCTCACGCATTGCACCGGTTTTTTCAAACTTACGTTTGTAACGTTTTAGGGCTCTGTCGATGTTTTCACCCTCTTTAACAGGAATGATAATCATAGCTAATACCTTACTTTCTTTTTAATTAATACTATTTTTAAGGGCTGCAAAGATATAAATATTTTTAATTATTCATTACTTGGTTTGAATTAAAAACCGCTTTACATCAAATTTAATCCCAGGGCCTCATCTCAAACCAATGCTTGCATCCAGTATTCCATTCTGATAATACAGGCCATAAAATAACTGGTTCAATTGAAGAAAATCTGCCATGTAGTTCCTAATACAAGTACAAGATCTACGCTTTATTTTTTTACCAACAACCAAATAACAAGTGAAAACCGTCTATTGTATTTGAATAATGAAATAACTTCATAAAAATCAAACATGTATAACATTATTACTCAACAAACCTTATTTTTGTAACAACATAAACAACCTGAGACCTATGAAAAAGACAACCGGACTGATTTTTTTAATCTTGTTAGGATCTATGCTTTTTTCACAAATAAGCAATCCCATTATTTTTAATAGTGCCCGGCTCGATATCAACAACATAGAGGCCACCATCAATGCCAACGGGAACCTGTTTTATACGCCGACTGATACCAGCAATTTTGAACTTGGTTATGAATTCCCTAAAGGAAGTGGAAAGCATACATTTTTCAACTCCACTTTTTGGATTGGAGGCTTGAATGAAAACAACGAACTCAGGCTTGCAGGTGAACTTTATAACCAGGTGGGAAATGACTTCTGGAATGGGCCACTTTCGGTGAACAATGGATTGGTAAGTTGTAGTGAAACAACCGCCAATCAATGGAACAAAGTATGGAAACTTAGCGCGGAGGAAATTGCCTGGCACATTCAACATTACCGCGACTGGGGATATATACCAACTGAAAATATTGCCTCCTGGCCGGCTCATGGCGACATGAACTTAAATCAATCGGCCAACCTCGCTCCTTTTGTTGATTTTGACAACGATCAGATATACAATCCCATGAACGGTGATTATCCCTTAATAAAAGGTGATCAATGCATCTACTTTATTTTTAACGATGTTAAACGCCATACAGAAAGTGATGGAGATAGTCTTGGTATAGAGATACATGGAATGGCTTACGCTTTCAATTCTACCGAAAGTGAGGCCATCAATCACACCATTTTTGTAAATTACAAAATTTATAACCGATCCAATAACGAATACCACGATACCTACATCGGTGCTTTCGCCGATATTGACATAGGATATTTTTTGGACGACTATTTTGCCACAGAGGTTCAACTGGGGGCAATTTACCAATACAATGGCGATGGTTTTGATGAAGGAGAAACCGGTTATGGAAGCAACCCTCCGGCGCAGGCCATGGCCTTGCTTGCCGGACCACTGATGAATGAAAACAACATGGACGATCCATCGGGTGGCTGTGATGTCAGTATTAACGGTGTTGGATTTGGTGATGGCGTTGTTGACAACGAACGACTTGGTTTAACTGGGTCAAGACGGATCAACAACGACGTCAACAACTTTGGCTTACCTCACGTGGCTCCTGAGTATTACAATATTCTAACAGGTAAGTATATTGATGGCCAGGAGACCCGGGTATTTTGCGATGACTCGCTAACAACAGTACCTTACAAATTTGAGCAACCGGCAAATTCCGACCCATGCTATTGGGGTGTTGACGGGCAAACCTGCCCCGTTTACGCAAACTGGAGCGATGAAACCGGAAATAATGGTTTTCCCAATCCTCCGGGCGAAAGAAGTGGTGTGGCTATTTCAGGCCCATTCACCTTCAAAGCAAACTCCGTGCAAAACCTAGATCTGGCTTTTGTTTCGGCACGCGATTTTTCAGATTCAAATTCGGTGACCCTGCTCAAAACCTACCTCTCTGAAATTAGAAACACATTTATCACAAACCCCAATGGATTTGGTGACAACTACGTTGGCATTCACCAAAACAAAAGCGAGTTGGATAAGCTCTTCGTATATCCCAACCCTGCAAAAGAATATCTTACACTCTCAAAAACTATAAGTCCTGCAAATGAGTTTGTTATTATGGATTCATTTGGAAGGGTAATGAAGAAAGGAAAGGTTGTAACCAACATCATTCCTGTTTCTGATTTAAAACCAGGTATTTATTGCCTGTTGATTCAATCCCGAACTGAGGTTAAAACCATCAGATTTATAAAAAAGTAGCTAGTTGAATTTTGGTTCCGGACGTTTACCAGCAACAAATTAAAGCTGTTCTAAATTAAACTGAACCAATCGGACTGAACAAATAAAGGCTTAGATTTGTTTGTTTTTTACTGAAAACCCTTCAAAATGATGCATTACCGTTTATTTTTTACGCTGGCTGTATGGATGATGGCTGGTTTGTGTGTGGAACTCCTGGCCCAGGATACTGTTGTTCGCTCACCAAAAAGTGATTCTACTGTGAATATTGCAGAATATGGAAATTCACTTCATTTCAATCAGTCAGAAATCAGGCGATTGCCTTTTCAAAAACTTTCATCCTTTGGAATGATGTCGGCATCAGGTTATCAGATGAAGGGAGACAATACCTATTATTATGGTATGGCCTCAGACGGTAGCAACACCTATATTAATGGTATGCAGGTTCAGGATGCCTCCAACTTTCCTGTCAGGCTGATCGAATCGTATAAACTTTATACTCGCCAGGCACCCATCAACAGGGGATTTACGGTGGGCGAAATTACCACCATCGAAACCCTCAGTCCGGATGAATTTCTGGTTCAGGTGGATGTAAACACCGATCAGGCTTATAGCATGCAGGGCACCAATGGAGAAATTTTGGTGAATATCCCATTCGTGTCAAAGAAAGACCACCAAAGTATCCAGTATGTTCCGGGGCTTTTAATTGCCGGTAAATTTGCAACTACGAACAACACCAACCCCGTTTGGAAAAAAACTCAAAGGCTTAACAACGAAATACTGGCCAACCTCACCCAAGATCCTTTACGGCAGGGAGAATCAGGAATGGGTACCTATTTAAATGCTGAATTTGTGACAGCCAACGACCTGGTCGATCAAAAGATACCCGAAAACAGCGGCAGAACAGGTTTTTACCCTTATATACAGCTCAGCTTGCCCATCCTAAATAACGGGATGCTGCAATTGGGGAATTACTCCACCATCGACGAAACACAGGTTTATAGCCGGGGAAATTCCATTTTCAACAGCAACCGCAATGCATTGCAAACCCGGAGAAACTTTGATAATTTCGTCCACTGGAAGCAGCAATTCAAAATAAATCAGGAACTCAGCCTATCGTATGACCTCCACCTGCAATATTCCAGTTATCACCAAACCACAGGTGATCCCGAACACGGGAAAGATTTCTTCGACTATGGTTATTTGGGGAAATTCACTACCTACAAAATGCCTAACTATGAGTTTGGAAGTGTTACTGTTGATAGTCAGGCCTATAATAATGTATGGGTATTAAATTCATGGGACTTTGACACATTGGTTACATTTGAGCCTTCGAATATTAATCCGGATATAGCAGCCTATACATCAAACTATTTTGACTTTTATGCAGATCAACCTGAGGGCCATTTTCAGAATATGGATCAGATTATCTTAAATGGAGGACTAGTAAATGGTGGCCAACCCCAAAGCGTTTACGGATTATTTAATAATACAGGTACCGTTACCTCAGGTTATCAGGAAACAAAGAAAGACAAAATCAGGGCACAATTGCAGTTTAATGGGGATTACAAAATCCACCATTTCACCATTGGTGGTGAATACAATCGTGAAACGAGAAGCCACTATGCGCTCAACCCCAATAATTTATGGGGATTGATGCGTGGCATGACAAATTATCATTTGCATCAACTGGACAAATCCAACCCGGAAATCGTTATGTGGGATGGATCGGTCGACACTATAAATTATTTTAGAAAATTTGATGCTGCCTCACAAACGGAATTTTCAAAAAATCTGCGTCAGGTACTTGGTTTGCCAGTGGACGGCCTCGAATACATCGTGACTGATTCGTACGACAAGGAAAACAACACCATTGAATACTATGATCAATATGGTAAAAGGCAAACCATTAACACACCTGACAACCTATTGTCAATGAATCTGTTTACTGCCAATGAATTACTTAACGGAGGCTTTCCTCTGGTAAACTATGCCGGATACGATTTTACCGGACAAAAGACTTCAGGAAACGATCCTTATTCCTTTTTCAGCGATTTCAGCATCAATGCTTCAAAACCTACCTATTGGTCCGCCTTTGCGCAGGATGAATTTAACTGGAAAAACCTGCATGTGAATATTGGATTGCGTGTTGATGTATATGATGCCAACCGCCCGGTTCTAAAAGATGATTACTCGCTTTTTGAAATAAATACATTGGCTGAGGTTCAGGACCAGGGAGCCATCGAATTTACCAGGCCCTCAAATATCGGAGGCAACTATTTAGTTTATGTGAATAAGGTGATGGATCCCACCAGGGTGGTTGGTTACCGCAATGGAGATCAGTGGTTTAATGCCTCTGGACTTGAAATACAAGATCCCACAATTTTAGATGCAGGCAGCGGCATTTCTCCCTCTCTTAAAAATCCTGAAATAAAAAGTCTACACGGAGATTGGACTCCTGATATGACCTTTCAGGATTACAAAAAGACGATAAATTTACTGCCACAAATCAGCATCGACTATACGTTGATCAACCGCATCAACTTCTACGTTAATTATAGTTCTTTTACACAAAACCCAACCAGCTACAATAATTTTCGTCCGGAACAATACTATTACTGGTCCGCTTATTCTCAGACGAACAGCATAGAAAATCCCAACCTAAAACCCATGATGGCCGAGAAGTTTTTTACCGGAGTAAAATCAAGAGTGTGGAAAAACCTGGTGGTTGATTTATCCTTTATAAGTACTACCATATATAATATGATAAGTCTCAAAAGTTATGTTGGGGCTTATCCATCCACTTATGTCACCCTCTATAACGACCCACATCCGGTAACAACAAATGGATTTGAAACACGAATCAACTACGTAAGCACCACCGGAACCGGATTTTTCGGAGGTTTAAATGCAACAAAATTATTTACAGATGAAGAATACCCTTTCAAAATAGCGGTTAGCGACCTGGTAATCAATACAAACGCGGGTTATCAATTTGGAAACAAAAATAATTTCAGAGGTCCATCGTGGGCCAATGTGAAGGCATTGCACGGGCTTTCGGCTACTGTTTATTATCAATACCGCCGTGGAATTCCTTATTATTCAACAAGGGATGTCGGCGGATACTTATACTCCGGAGTTAAGCACACTCCAAATATCAACCTGTTTAACCTCAATATCCAGAAAGATATTTCCCTTGGAACAAAAGCCATGATGAACGTCTATCTGACCATCGAAAATGTATTTAACTTCCAGAATGTTTACGATGTGTATTCATATACCGGAAAGCCAGATGATGATGGGCTTCTAACGTCTGATAATTACCAGAATTTTATCGACCATCAACTAAACCCGGATTCATTCCGGTTGCTGTACCAGTTGCATCTGT
>PCUL01000368.1:13656-15397 GCA_002771745.1 Bacteroidetes bacterium CG18_big_fil_WC_8_21_14_2_50_41_14 | reverse complement strand
TCGGGCAGGTTATTCATTTTATAAATACGTCGTTCGCGCACTCCATACAGCTGCGAAATGCTGCTGATGGTTTCTCCCTGTTTTACTTCATGCCCGGGATGCTGCTTGTCGGCTTTGCGTTTCTTTTTTTCCAGATAAATGATGTCGCCTATTTTAAGCACGTAATCTTTGTCGAGATCGTTGTATTTGTAAAACTGCCAGGTATAGAGGCCAAACTCTTTTGCCAGCTTGTTAAAGGTATCGCCTTTTACCGCAATCAACAGCTTTATTCCATTGTTTGAGAAAAGCTGCCGACCACTGGGATACCGTTCATCTTTTTTAAACTGATCGATGGTCATGGGTTTAACAACGGACTTTTTTATATGTTTTACCTTCCCCTCATTCCCAGCCTTTTTCTCCTTGTATGATTTGTCATCGTATTGGCTCAGGTTGTATTTTTCGATGATGCGGATCAGCAGTTCAGGATATTTGGGATTGGTGGCATAACCCGCTTTTTTAAGCCCTTTTGCCCAGGCTTCGTAATCGGTGATTTTGATTTCAAACAAAAACGAATACCTTCCACGTTGGGTTAAAAACAAGGAATGATCGCGGTACGAATCTTCAGCATGTTTATACTTCCTGAAACATTCATGCTTTTCGTCATCGTCCATGTAATAGGTTTTCCCGTTCCATTCCTTGTGGCACTTGATACCGAAATGGTTGTTGGCTTTCTGCGCCAGCCTACTGTTACCACTTCCCGATTCAAGAATGCCCTGAGCCAGTGTGATGGAAGCCGGAATGCCGTATTCATGCATTTTTTTTATGGCAACATCACGGTAGGTGTCGATATATTGCTCGGTGGAAATACGCTGTTGCCCCTGTGCTGATGCTACAAGCAACATCAGAAACAAGGAAATACACAAGACATAAATATTTAAAATTAGTTTTCTCAATATTTCCAAAATCAATGACAAATGTAATGGATGCTTTGTGGCGAACAACTCCCCGATAACGCTTTTTTGCACAAAAGATTGTTGACTAAATTCATTGGCCATTGCTCAAGACACTCCTTTTAAAGATTGTATCGAAATTCTGGAAGATGGTACAGGTGGTGAGTTTCCGGGGATTCAATATTATATCAACCGCAATTAACAGCCTCATTTTTGCATAATTCATTGCGCTGCTGTACAAATAATCTGCTGGCTGATCAACAATTCCAGACATGACTGCTGCAAACATGAAATGATCCCAATATATGTTAATTGAAATGAGATTTGATCGTAATTGACTTGCCTGCCTGGCATGAAACTACACTCAGATGTGGATTTGCATTAACATGAATAATTGTGTATATTTTTAGCCACACTATAAATTTACACAAATGTATATCAATCGGGAAATAGAGGAAAGCTTTTGCGCCATGCACAAGTCTGTATAGTGGTGGTAAATCCCCATTAATGACTTCTTTATTCCCTCTCTCGATCTCGTTTGAGTGCAGCGGTAACGAGCCTGTCTGCTGAAGGCAGGGATGCTTTTTTTGTCGTTTGCAACGAATTTTCCATCATAAAAAATCAATTTCAAGTAAGCCTTTTTGATCAATTGTTTTGTGTTTTTTTGCTTTTTATTTCTGTGGTAATTGTTTTGGTCAGTTTCTAAGGACTTCAAAGTCGTTAACGACTTTGAAGTTTTTAGCCCTGGCCTGAAACCGGCGAAAAACACTGCACACCTGAGCTGCATCATTTTTAGGCGAAAGCTGGGTTTT
>PCUL01000368.1:887-13635 GCA_002771745.1 Bacteroidetes bacterium CG18_big_fil_WC_8_21_14_2_50_41_14 | reverse complement strand
TGATAACAGCTAATTCATGGGGATTTAGACTCCTTTATCGCTGTTAAGCCGATAATTTAGTTTTTTCGCCGCTCTTTCCGTGATTCCCCTGTGTCCTCAATTCCATTCAGTATTTACTTGGATGTAAACTTTTTAAAATTACGAATAATGCTGTTCAGCTCAAATCAAAATTCTACGGCTACGATTAAATGCAGATGGGAAGTCATCTAATTTTTAATCCCAAGCTCAGTATAAATTTGATTATCTATTGATAGCCGAAATAGAAAGACCCCCCTTTTTTTATTACTGATTTTTATTGGAAGCCATTGACCTCGTATGGCTATCCCTGAAGTGTGATAAACCATTTTTCCATCTAAATCCCTCACCCACAGTGAATATTTGCCGCCGACCGGGAAGATAACACCCGTTCCCGAATCATCAAATGGATTGGGTTGAAGTGTGAGCTTGTTTTGCTTTAACTTCCTAACTCCAACAGGAATGCCAAGACTTCCCAGCCATAATTCAACCGAATCGCGATAAGCGGCTATATTGGCCATTGTTTCCAGGTTAAACAGCCTATACGCCTGGCTGGGCATGGTGTCGATGCAGGCTGCCAGCGTATCGGCTACCACCCCGGTATGCGACCAGGCCAGGAAATAATCATCAATTTCCAAATAAAGACCACAACCCGCATCCCAGGTCCAATAGCCACCTGGAGGAAAAGTTACACCATGGTAATTTGTGGTGTGAAATTCTCCCTCGTCCAAGTGCTCAAATATTAAAGCTGAATCGATGGGGCGGGCTTGCTGGGTGGTGATTTGGGCATTAATGGTCAACGAGGCAAATAAAAAGGATAACAACGTAATAATCTGCTTCATAGGATGAATATTGTGTATACTAACCGTGATTTATGGCAAAGTTAACTAAACCAGTTGTCGCTTCTGTGTTTTATGTCTGAAAAAGAATTGCTATCTGCTGAAATAATAATTTTTCAGCCAGTACTTATATACCGGATCCTGGAGTTCAGGATTTCCAGCAACTTGATCATCAATAATTTCTTTATTAATCAGTGCTTCTCTAATTCTGGAAACATTGGCAGAACTACCCAAATGATACTTGTAAATAACCTCCTTGCTGCTTAGCATCCTGACCTGGTCAATGAGCGCTTTCAAATAATTGACCTGGGTATTGGTTAAGTTTTCTGTAATATTCTGAAACAACAAACTCAATTGCATAACCAGCGATTCCATGCTTCGTTCAATATCTTCATCCTTTAGTTCAATGGAAGTCCTGAACCAACAGATTTGGGATAACTGTTGTACGTAATAGGGGTGGTTTTCGACATGCATTGCTATTCGTTCTGCTTGCTGCTCGCTAAGTATTTTATGTGTGGACAGGAAACGCTCCTGAATAAATATTTTCCAATTTTCAGTTGAGATTTTAGGCAAAAAAATCAACTCTCCAAACTTATAAAACGGCATGGATTGTTTCGTAAAAACCTCAATCATCATATGTCTTTTACTACCGTACAGGCAGTATGTTACATGCTGATGCTGCTGCCAATGAGAACGGATTTTCTTTTGAAAACCCAACGGATCCTTGAAGTTAGAAAGATTTTGGAATTCATCAATGCAAATCACAAGGTTCAACTCCTTTTCTATGGCAATAGATTCAGCCAAATCGAGTATCTCGTCGGGCTTATTCTTCACCTCCTCCCAGTTAAGTGATAAACTCATTTCCTGAACAGCATCAGGTGAAACAGTTATTCTTGGAATCCACTGTTTTAAAAACTTCCTGACGAAACTTAGTGATTCTTCTAATTTTCCTGAACCCGCTTTTAAAACAGCCTCGGAGAGGCATTTGTAAAATTCCTCTTCTGTCCTGATGTTGAACATGTCCAAATAAATAATCCGGATGCTTTTTTGCTCAGCTTCAACTTCAATGCCTGCTTTTTTTACAAGTGAAGATTTTCCCCACCTGCGCGGGGAAATAAGAATGGTGTTAATGCCCGAAATGAAGTTTTGTTTTAACTTGATTATTTCTGCCTTGCGGTTGGTAAAATTTTGGTCTGTGGCCAGTTTTCCAAACATAAATGGTGTACTCATCTACTAATTTTTGCAACAAAGATAAGTACTGTACTTGTAACTAACAAATTTGTAACTAACATTTTTGTTACATATTATAGGAGGCATGTATTCAGTAGTTTACAGTTAAAGAAGGACGAGAAGGAAATTAGAAACCGCCGAAAAAGCGGAGCAAAGGATTACTTTCAACTTACCAAAAACCAAATGAATCAGATACTGGATCAGGTTCTTTTAGTCGTAGGTACTTGGCAGGCAACAGCAAAAAGTCTGGGAATATCAAGAGTAGAACAAGAAATGATGGGGGCTGCGTTTCGGTATTGAGCTGGAAAACCCCTCTCTGTTACATACTTAAAACAACCCTGTTACTTGTTAAATTAAATGATATGTGCGCGGACTTACAAGCGCACAGTAGGGGTAAAGAGGGGATTTGCATTAACGAATAATTGTAAATATTTGTAGTCGCACGATTAATTTACACAAATTAATATCAAGCGGAGAATAGGGGAAAGCTTTTATGCCATGCGCAAGTCTGTATAGTGGTGGTAAATCCCCATTAATGACTTCTTTATTCCCTCTCTCGATCTCGTTTGAGTGCAGCGGTAACGAGCCTGCCTGCTGCAGGCAGGGATGCTTTTTTTATAGTCTTTGATTTGCTCCAAAGCTAATGATAACAGCTAATTCACGGGGTTTTAGATTCCTTTTTGGCTGTTAAGCCAAAAATCGATTACCACACGGCTCCGCAAAAGGGGGGTGCTCAACCTTTTCCAAAGTTTAAAACTTTGGAAAAGGTAAGGTGTAATGCCTTTGAAAAGGGCGACAAATGAAAACAACCAGGGATGCATAAACATTTTTCTTCCACATCAAAATCAAGAATATTAACCAGGCTGACTTTATGCACATACGCTAATTAGTTACATTTATTCTACACTTTAATTTTACATATTGCTTATTATGGCTTATTTTGTAACTTTGCAGTATCAAAAAACGCAGGTATATGAACATTGTAGCACAAATCAAACGGATTAGAAAAGGTAAGATTATTGGAAGAGCTGGACGAAGTACAAAAAAGTTCTATCTGCAATATGATTGATACTGCTATCGCCAATAAACGCCTGAAAGAAGCGTTGAGCAATGCAATGAGTTTAACCAATTAAAAAATAAGACAATGAAAGTACTAATAGATATAAATGATAATGAGGCCTCTTTTGCAATGAAAGTTTTAAAAAGCCTTTCCTTTATCAAAAAAGTAAAGCCTATGAGTGTTTCTACCGTGGAACTTTGGGAAGACTTAAAAGAAGCTGCCAACGAAGTACGATTACACAAGCAAGGAAAATTAAAACTTAAAACGGCTCAGGACTTACTCAATGAGTTATAACATTATTCCTACACACCGATTTGAGAAAGAGCTCAAACGACTGGCTAAAAAATTTCCATCACTCAAAAATGAATTTGCCAGGTTGATGGTAGTGCTTTCTGTTAAGCCTGAAAGCGGAACTTTTATTGGCAATAATTGTTATAAAATACGGCTTGCAATTAGTGCTAAAGGAAAAGGCAAAAGTGGTGGAGCAAGGGTAATAACTTATCTGTACATTGAAACCGAAACAGTTTATCTGTTAACCATTTACGATAAAGGTGAAAAAGCCGACCTAAAACCCAATGAGCTTCATGATATGATTGAGAGTTTGGAATTAGATTAAAAATGCCCCGCCGAATGGCAAGACTTGGGTCTCTACAACATGACTTGGTAAGCAGGGTGGCAAACCTTTTTAAACTTATTTGCTTTAAATCTTTTAGCAAGCGCAATAAAAGCCTTACTATTTCTAAATGCTCCCGGATTCTTAATATCAGGTCTTTTTTTGCTACGCTTACATTGGCTTTAAAAACACCTATAATCATTTCTACCGTTTCATTTACCAGGCGCTCGCCTATGGTATATTTATACTCCCTATCCAATTGCTTGCGAAACAGTGTGATTTCCTGAAGCAAATCGTATGATGCTTTGTAAACAGGCAAATTATCATAGGTTGCCATTTATTTCCATTTGTAAGTTGTACAAAAACTGCTGTGCTTCCATAGGCGTTTTTGTTGCCAATGGAAAACCAGCAATGCGTTCACTTAAAGAATCATCATCCTTCGTTACATGGTTTTTATCTTCAATTTCTATTTCATCTTTCCATATTTCGAATCCTTCACTTTTTGTGATTAGTTTAATTGTAATTAAATGTTCGTTTTTGTTTACAGCATAGCCTTTTTGCTTGCACAAATCCAGTATGTTACCTAAAGTGCTTTCAGGGAAACCGATGAAAACAATCTCGCTGTTTACTTTTTTTATAAACTTCTTTTTGGCATTGTACTTTTTTATTTCTTTTACAAAAGCAAAAGCAGAATACTCATAAGCACGCCAAAACAAGCCTTCTTTATGCAAGTGGATGTTTTGATTGTCTTCTTTTATTAATATATCTTCTATCTTCATATAGTTTCAAAAAAAAATTCGATGGGGCTTTGCCCCATACCCCAAATAGGCAAATGGTCAAATTGTCAATCTCGCCTAAGGCGAGAAATCAGTCCTTGAGGCAACGAACACTAAAGCCGTACGTCTTGCTGTCGTCGTCCCGGTACACCTGGTCGTGGTCGTAGCGCAGGTGCCGGCCCCACGCGTTCGTACCTGAGCTCTCTGTAGCTGACCACCAGTAGCCGTAGCTGCCAAGGCCGTAGAACGACCCACTGCTGGCGCGGGTGCCCCCCGGGAGGGCGTTAAATCCGCTGGAATTTGTGCCGTTGCCATTGGAGTACCAGCCGGAAGTAGATTTCATTTGAGTGCCCTGGTCTGTTCCGCGCCAGAGGATATTATCAGCCTGGCTTTGGCTCATGCCCAATGCCATTTCCAGGGTTTTCCATTCTTCGTCGCTGGGCAGATGCCAGCCACTTGGACAAGCTGACAAGGCAGCCTCCCAGGTATAAAGACGTCCGTAAACATCGCCATTGGCACTGCTATTGTCGTACCACCAGGAGTTAGAGGTTTCGTAATTTAAGTTTTCGGCAAACCAGGTTTGGTTTCCTATTTCTATGGTGGCATAGGTTTGGCCATCGCGCGGGTCGGTAAAGGTGCCGGTGGTACCGCCGCCGCCATTGCTAACCGTTATGCTTTTGGTGTATGTATCTGTTAAACCCTCTGCATCCTTAACCTCAACCTTTGCCTGATAAGTACTTTCGCTGCTGTATTGGTGGTTTTGGGTTTTGTCGGTATCCCAGTTGGTGTCCCAGCTGCCATTGCCGTCAAAGTCCCAGCGCACTTGTAGTTGGCTTGCGGGGGTTTCGTTGTCGGTGCAGCCACTGGCATCAAAGGCAAAGTTGGTGCTGGTGGTTCCGCTGGAAGGGGATACGGTGAAGAGGGCTGTGGGTGGGGTGTTGGAACCAGAGTTATTAACGATTACATCCCAAGTTTTGTTATTTAATAATCCTGCCATATCATTTACCAGTACTTTAATAGTGTATGTTCCATTTACAAATTCATTAGTATTCCAATTAATTGAGGCATGATATACATCATTACTGATATAACTGGGTTCAGGGTCTTCTCCAATAAGGGTATAATTTCCACCGTTTGGTTTAACATAAAATTCTGCTTTATCTAATCCACATCCATCTTCTATGGAAATTAGAATATAAACATTGCCCGAAACTGTTTCACCGGATCCGGGTTCATAGCCAAACAAAGTTGGTGCTTCAGTATCATCACTCGTCCAAAAAGTAATTTCATTTCCATAACCGATGCCGGCGCTGTTTTCTGCATACGCCTTATAATAATACTTTGTGTTTGGAATCAGATTTGGCGGTGCAAAACTATAATCATAACTAAAGTTGCCAAGTTCTGTTATTGCACCCAAATTAATCATATTATCATTCACAGTAGGATTTGGATTATCAGACAAACAAAATCCGTGTCTTGTAATTTGACCACTACCCAAATTATCCAGTGTGCCATTTAAACGGGCACTACTGCAAGAAATCAAACTTGCTTCATTTGTAATTATGCCTGGTTTTAATCCACTTCCATTTATATATTGTTCATCAATACATCCTTCAAACAAATCATCGAAAGCAAATGAGCCCATTTCGGATAGTTTTTTATCCGCATCCTCATTGTTTACTTCATATAGAGCAGTATATGGGGCAGAATACAAATAATAAATATTATCGTTGGAATGAAGTCGCCATTTAATTTTAATAAAATAGCTCGTACTGGCATCAGGGTTAAAATTGTCAAAATAAAAAATTAAGGGATCACCGGAGAACCATGTGTTCAGTAAACCATTGGGATCTGTTCCCAGAGCATCACTTGTATATACAAAATTTTCATTATCATATACATCTGCCTTATATGTTCCAGAATTTTTGTTTCTTCTAATTGTAAGGTTTGAAACAGACTCCATACTATTATAAAACAATCCATCCTTATACAAATATGCTTTAAAAATGGAAAACACGTCATTATTGGAGTTAACAAGAGCATGGAAAGCATTATCGTGATTTGAGTTAGTTGAAGGTATCCTGTTCATGCCTGCTATCCAATCAAATCCCATATTTGTAACTCTGGCGCCAATCTTACCATCAATGTTTAGCATTTCAATTCCTAAGATAAACCCTTCATCAGTAGCATAGTAATAGCTAAAGTGATTTGTCATAGCTGTAACAAAGTTGCCATCATAAGAAACGACAGGAACCTGCTCTACTAACATAGAATCAGGGTTATAATAAAAAACCCTCATGTCAGATGTGTTCATCCCTGATTTGAAAGGGATCGAGATTTCAACGGGTTGGACAAATACAAGCCCCTCCGGCTCAAACCCGATTAGCAAAGCGGAACTATCACCTGGTGGAAACATCTCGTTTGGCACTTCAACAATCTTAATGTTAATATTGGAATTCAGCGCCCCTTCCGGAATAACAATACTAGCCCCGTTAATAGGCGACGAAGCATCATCAATCATCACCGTGCCACCGGCACTGCCAATTTCACCTTGTCCGTTGGTGTAAACCGGAGGAGTATTGGGTTTGTCACTGTCTTTTTTGCAAGCCTGGAAAACCAGGGCGCTTATGGCCAACAGGCCAATAAATGAAATTAAGATGGTTTTTGTTTTCATGCGATGAATTTTTGCGGTACAATTTCGTAATTGTTGTTTTACTATCCAAACATTTTATGTCCCATTATATAAACACCCCCATTTTCTGTATGAACCCCCCGTTTTTTTGTATAAGCACTGTTTTTGCATGAATTTTAAACCCTGTTTTTAGGTGTTTTTAACCATAACCTGAGGTGTGTTTTACTAAAAAATCGTCAGCTAAAGCCAAAAATCGATTACCACACGACTTCGCAAAAGGGGGGAGAAGGACTTCAAAGTCGTTAACGACTTTGAAGTCTTTAGCTTGTACTAAATCCGACAAAAACCACAGCACACCTGAGCTGCATCATTTTTAGGTGAAAGCTGGGTTTTTTATTAGACTTTTTTTATAGTCTTTGATTTGCTTCAATGCAAATGATATCAGCTAATTCACAGGGTTATAGATTCCTTTTTGGCTGTTAAGCCAAAAATCGATTACCACACGATTCCGCAAGACGGGGGAGATACACCTTTTCCAAAGTTAAAAACTTTGGAAAAGGTGTAATGCTTTTGAAAAAGAACAAAACCCATTACTGCCACAATTGCCTTAAACCGGGGTTGCAACTACAACCCCATCTCTTTCAGCTTCTTTATACCGGAGGATGACAATTTAATCGAAAATTTTTGAAGGGTATCGGTGAGGATGATTAATTTAGCTTTGCGCTGGTATTCTTCCAAATACATGGTGTTGATGAGTGCCGAGCGGTTGGCTCGGATAAAGTTTTCATCATCAAGTAGTTCTTCCACCTTGCCCATTTGGGCACTTACTACCTGTCTCATGCCATTGGCTAACAACAGGTTGGTGTAGTTGCCGTCGGCTTCACAGTAGATGATCTGGTCGTGGGGGATGAGTTTAAAACCATCCGGAGTGGCGACTTTAAGCTTCTTTTGGTCCAGGAATTTCTTTAGCCTATCGAGTTTTTCGGTAAACTTGTTGTCTGCCCGTTCTGATAAGTACCGCTGGATGGTTTCGTGTAGCCTTTGGGCTTCAATGGGTTTGGTGAGGAAGTCGAAGGCGGCATAGCGAAAGGCTTGTTCGGCGTATTCGTTGAAGGCGGTGATAAAAATGATGTTGATCGGAAATTTGAGTTTGCGTAGTTTCTGGGCCAGCCAAAAGCCATCTTTTCCAGGTAAGTTGATATCTAAAAACACCAGTTCGGGTTGCTGGTCGATGATGAGCTCGAGTCCGTTTTGCGCTCCTAGAGCAAATCCAACGATGTCAAATTGAAAAGGAGACTGTGATAACAGTGCGGCCATGCTGTCTCTGGAATCCTTTTCGTCATCCACGATAAGGGTTTTAATCACTATGGGCATAGGGCTTTTTTTAGAACAGCCACAAATGTATAAAATAGTTGTCAGGTAACCAATTATCCGGGTTTTTTGCTGTGAGACAAGCCTGCCTGCCCATTTCCTGCCGATTAACCTACCTACGGTAGGTGAACCTGCCGGCTGGAGGCATGGGCGGTAAGCAAATACGGATTAACGTGTAAGTATAGAGTTTGTAGAAGCGGACTGTATATTATACAAATACCTGATAAATTCCGGAAAAGTTAATGACTTTTGCCAATTCATTTTCAAATTGAAGTTCGCCGGCATATATCAGCACTCCCTTTTGTGCTTTATCACTGACTTTTTGGAAGTGTTTTATTCCTTTCAAAAAGTGTTCATTGTAGGTCATGGCTGCTTTAATCTCGATGGGGATAAGTTTTCGTTGTTTCTCGAATACCAAATCCACTTCATTCTTGTTATTGTCCCTAAAGTAATACAGCTTAGGGTCAAGTCCTTTGTTTAAGCGGGTTTTTACTGCTTCCATCACGACCATGTTTTCAAAAAGACCGCCCAGCAATGGGTCTCTCCCCACTTGTTCAGGAGATTCGATACCCAATAAATAACTGACCAATCCCACATCGGTAAAATATAGCTTGGGCGTTTTTACGATGCGTTTTCCAAAATTCTCATAATAAGGATACAGGCGAAATACCAGAAATGAAGCCTCAAGAACGGATAACCACTCTGCCAGTGTAGTTGAAGAAACACCCAGATCACCCGAAATAGAATGCAGGTTCAGCAACTGGCCAACCCTACCTGCCAGTAAACGGACGAATTGTTCAAAATGAGAGAGATTTTTTATTTGCAATAATTGCCTTAAATCTCTTTCAACATAAGTTTGAAAATAATTTCTGTAAGCCTTGACGGGCTCCAGTTGGCTGTCGTAAATCCGGGGCAGGAATCCTGTAAATATCAATTCATCTCTGCCCGGATGGATATCTGCCGAATGGAGTTCCCTGATGGAAAAGGGTAACAACCGAAGCAATGCCGTTCGCCCGGCCAGGGATTGTGTGATAGCCTCACCCAATGCCATTTGATGACTTCCGGTAAGCAGAAACATTCCCTTTTTCTGTTCTTCATCCACCATAACCTGTATATAGGATAGTAACCCCGGCACACGCTGTACTTCATCGATAATCAATGGTGGGGAAAAACGGCTGAAGAAGGCATTGGGATCACGTTCCGCCAATTGCCTGATTTCAGGGTTTTCCAGGTTGCAGTAATGATATTCGGGGTAAGTCATACGGGCTAGGGTGGTTTTGCCGGATTGCCTGGGCCCGATAAGGGTAACCACCGGGTACTTGACCATCATATTTTGTAGTTCTTCTTGTATTTCCCTTTTGATTAACATGTGGCAAATATAAACTATTCTTATACATATTTCAATTCGAACTTGAAATATGTATAAGAAAATATGACTATTAATTTGCGATAAATACGAAATTGAATGGGATGTGTCTGGAAATCTGGAGGAAAAGTTGAAATACACATTCGACCCGCCGGGTTGGAAAAAACCCGGCGGGTCAGTAAACCAGGTATTTTGGAATGTTGGATATTTGATCTGATGTTGTTCAACCTCCTCGCTTTAGGCATGCTCTTTAAACCTGGCCCATTACAAACCATTTGTAGTTTCGTTTCAAAACGAAAATAAACATAACTATTTTCGTAAGGATAGATTGTACAAAATCAGTGCTTTTTTTACGTTCTATCACCATATCACCATCAATCATATAGTCGCCCACAGCCATTTGTTTCATCATAACCCTGACTCCTTTTTCGGCCAGCAACACCAGGATACCTGAGGCTCTTTCACGGTTGTCGGCGATGATGGTGAGGTTCATTTGACAGATTAGTTTTGGATTTTGAAGGTAATGAAATATCGCAATACTGCAAATTTGAATTGAGTGTGTTCACTAAATACGATTGTTAACCTCCATAATTCACGTGAATTATTCATGTATATACTGATATTTTACGGTTTTTTTATTATCTTTACGCTCAAATTTAGAAAAAATGGAAATGAAAATTAACAGAAGTCTACAGCCTATCTTACAAAAAGAATTTTCCGAAACCAATAAAATAGTCATCTTGTATGGTGCCAGACAAACAGGAAAAACAACCCTTTCAAACGATATCCTCCAAAACACAAAAGGAAGTATACTGAAAATAAACGCCGATGAGCTTCGATACATTGATATTATTTCATCACGTGATTTGTCTAAACTAAAACTATTGACAGGGGGTTATGACATCCTCTTTATTGATGAAGCGCAAAGAATTGAGGATAAGAAAAGAAATATCAAAACGTGATAAAATATATTTTTGGGATTTGGGCATACGTAATACCTTGATAAACAATTTCCTGCCCATTAATATGAGAAACGATGCAGGTGTTATGTGGGAAAACTTTATTATTACCGAAAGGATGAAATACCTATCGTACAATGAGATTTATGCATCCTCCTATTTTTGGCGTACATATACAGGTGCGGAACTTGAGTATGTTGAGGAGATCAATGGCGAACTGTTTGCTTATGAAATAAAATATAAGAAAGCAAAAATGAAAGCACCAAAAACCTGGACAGAAAATTACAGCAACAATTTTCAATGTATTACAACGGATAATTTCTGGGAATTTGTCATTTGAAAAAAATCATGTCTTTGACCCGCAGGGTTTTTTCCAACCAGGTGGGTAAGGTAAACTTCTAAATCTCCACCTCTACCCGTGTACCACTTGCCCTTCCCTCGTCATCATACAAATCGGTGGTTGTTGCCCTGATGGTGTTACCGGTTATTTTGCAGTTAAGCCGGATCATATCAGCCATAATTTTCGACCCGTTACCTCCTTCTCGCTGGTATTCTTTGGCGGCCAAACGACCAATGCCATTGTCTTCGACGATGAGGATTGTTATTGCATTTCTGGTTTCGGCTTTAATCATAATTCGTTTGTTATCGGATTTGTTGCGAAGCCCGTGTTTGATGGCGTTTTCAACCAGCAACTGGATGAGCATGCGAGGTATTCGTGTATTGAGATCAACAGAAGGTTCCACTTGCAGCAAGAAACTAAAATCGTCTTTAAACCGGAATCTTTCCAACTCCAGGTAGCTTTTTACAAAGTCAAGTTCCGCTTCCAGGGTGGTATCCGTTTTTTCACCTTTGCTCATCATCGACCTCAGCAATTTGCTAAACCTGATAATCTGGTCATGGGCTTCGGTGGTATTGCCAATGGCCACATTGTGGGCCAGGCCATTTAACACGTTGAACATAAAGTGGGGGTCCATCTGGCTTTTGATTACCCTCATCTGAAGGCTGTTGATGGTTTCTTCCAACTGTTGTTTGCGTCGGGTCTGCATGGCTTGAAGCCGCTGTGCCACCCAAAGAATTAGTACTAACAATCCATAAATCAGTAACCACAAAGGATATTTTAAATAATACAATGGATTGGCCTGATAAGAGTAAAAATAAAGGGTTTCATAAGCATGTAAAAACAATTCATTCTGGTGATGCGCTTGATGCCGGATGCCCGATTCCAAAGATGCTCTTGTCTCTGTTCTCAGGTAAGTAGGAACATGTACGAAATGTTTTAAATCAGGATCTGAAATAATTATTTCTTTCCCTTCTTCTGTACTAAAAAGGGCTTCATCCCTTCCATCGTTATTCAGGTCGCATTGCAAGTATAAGTTCACTTTTGAAAGGGAGGTCTTGATTTTCAATAGTTTAAAATCCTGATCAGTAAACACAAAATTTCCGTCTATCAATCCTATGAATAGGTAGTGTTTCCCGTTGAGTTCATAAGGGATGTTATACAATCGATTCTGTTTCCATTCTTCCGGCGTGAATTCAAAGGTTTTGCTCTTGAATTCCTTCCCGTTTGCTTCACAGAAAGTTATTTTTGCTTTGTATTCCTCAGGAATCATCCAACTGGTTACAACAAATGGTTTGCCCTCATCGCTTTTAAATTTGCTGAGTGAAACGCAGGAAGTGATACCCGGGTTATCCTGAGGAGTAAATAACAATTCCAATTTATTGTCCATACCAAAAAACCATGATGAATGGTCGTTGTAAGGAATATCAAATGATTTGGGAATGTTGGCAGTCGCCCAGGAACCGCAGTAAATTTCGGGGATGGAATCCTGGTCCAGATCGGTTACCAAACAAGCTGACAAATGAGCCCCAACAGAAGGAGAATGTATA
>PCUL01000368.1:0-815 GCA_002771745.1 Bacteroidetes bacterium CG18_big_fil_WC_8_21_14_2_50_41_14 | reverse complement strand
TAGGGCTGAACAGCACCCATAAACACCGAATCATCTTTATAATAGAAAACATAAATTTCTTTGTAGCCATTATTATCCAGATCAGCACAGTAAAAATGTTCAGGTTGAGTTGGAAACTTTCCATGAAAGTTCCATTGGTCAAGGGTCAGTCCATCGTTGTTTAGCACTTTGATGGCTGCTGCCTTTTTTATTGCATTATGAAAACTCAGTATTTGTTCATCAACTTCATCGCCATTTAAATCGCAAAATTTTACAGAAGCAGCCGGTTTGTTAACCAATTCTTTGCCAATGAATTCAGCTTTGAATTTGGAATCAGGATTGGGTAAGAACCAGATAATCACCAAAGAAAAAGGCAAAGCCAGAAAAAACGGACTGGCAATGATATTTAAAAGGTAATTATTTTTGCGGTGACTGAACATTGGAAAAAAGGTCGATTATAGGGCTATAAAGATAATAAATTATTACAAACCACTTTTTATGCTTTTATTGTTCATGGGTAGGTTTGCATGAATTGCCTATCAAATATAACCCCGGTTTCACTACAATTGTTAATTTTATCGCAAAAATCTCCCATGAGTATCGATCTGATTTTTAGCCATTTTCCAACCCTGACGGATGCACAACGCGACCAGTTTTCTCAACTTCAGGAATTATATGCGCATTGGAATGCACAAATCAATGTGATTTCACGAAAGGACATGGAGCAATTTTATGAGCATCATGTGCTTCATTCGCTGGCCATAGCCAAATATACCCCGTTCAAGGATTTTACAGAAATTCTGGATGCCGGCACCGGTGGCGGATTTCCCGGAATA
>PCUL01000105.1 GCA_002771745.1 Bacteroidetes bacterium CG18_big_fil_WC_8_21_14_2_50_41_14 | reverse complement strand
CTTTTGGGACAGTCTTTTTGTTTATCACGATTTTGTTATATGTGGAAATTTTCCTCCGGGATGTGTGGCCGATTTCCGTTACGAGATACAGGAACCTCTGACGGTCAGTTTTTTGAACCTTTCGCAAGGAGGTGAGTCTTATTTCTGGGATTTTGGCGACGGACACCATTCAAATGAAGAAAATCCGGTGCATACTTACCAGGATGAAGGCTACTACAATATTTGCCTGACCCTTATGAGCAACGATTCATCCTGTTACAGCAAGTACTGTCAGGCGGTAACTTTATCGGATGACACCCTCGGATGCCAGGCTAATTTTGCTTACTTCCCGGTGGGTGATTCAAATAATCCCATCCACGGCTCCCTGACGGTTCAATTTCTTGATATGAGTTTGGGTAATCCCTCACTCTGGTTTTGGCAATTTGGCGATGGAACGGGTGCCTCGGATCCAAACCCGATCCACACTTTTGGTGGCCCGGGTATTTATCAGGTGTGTTTAACCATCCAAAGTGCAGATAGTAGTTGTACATCGATTTTCTGCCAGGATGTAATTGTTCAGAATGATTCAGCTACCTGTGTTGCGCAATTCACACATCATCCCGCCGACCCGGCGCATGGTGACCTGAGTCTTCAATTTATTGACCTGAGCTATGGAAACCCGGCTCATTGGTTGTGGGACTTTGGTGACGGACATTCCTCTACAGAACAAAACCCAATGCATACTTATGCCGCTGAAGGTAATTATTATGTGTGTTTAACCATCAGCAGCCCGGCCTGTCAGAGTGTTTGGTGTGAGGAAATTACAGTTGGATCCGAAATTGATTGCTTTAATTATTTTACCTGGCAAACAGTGGATAATACCGCTGTGTTCTCGGGAGTTCATTCTTCCGACATGGAAGCCTTCTATTTCTGGGAGTTTGGTGATGGCGTCTCAGGTTCAGGCCAAACGGTAACCCATACCTACAGTGGCCCGGGAATTTATTATGTTTCTTTATTGTCGTTTGATGATGGCAATACCTGTAGTGCGCAGTCGTCACAAATGGTGGTCATTGGTGATACCATCGCCTACAACCAGGTATACGGGCAGGTTTTTGAAGGTGACTTTCCTCTTGAACAAGGTGTAGTCATGATTTTTAGCATCGATACCAGCCTCAATTACAATCCTTTTATTGATGTGACCCTGATTGATTCTTCAGGAGTTTATGTTTTTCCTTATGTGCCCTCTGGTGAGTTTGTGATTTATGCGTTGAATACGACTTACAACCAATATTTGCCCACCTATTATGGGGACGTAATTAACTGGGAGGACGCTGAGGTGGTAGTGCTGGGACAACCCAACAATCCTTATGACATACATTTGGTAAGCGCAGTCACCACTTCAATTGGCGGTAACGGCGTGATTAATGGACAAATATCAGATGAAGTGGTGAGAGGCTCAGGATTTTTAGATAAAATCAATATGCTGCTTTACAACGAGAGCAAAGAAAGCCTTGGGTTTGCCAATGTAACTTCCGATGGTGATTTTAATCTGGATAACCTGGCTTATGGCGTGTATTATTTATATCCCGAGCTAAGCGGTGTAAGTGCGGAGTTCATCAGGGTTGAGCTGACCAGTGAGCAGCCCACTGCCCAGGTCAATATGACTTTTTCAGGGGGCAGCATCACCGGTATTGAAAATCAAAATGAGCTGGTTTTTGCCGGGGAAATTTATCCCAACCCGGTTACCGATATTTTGAAAATTAATATCGAAGCTCTGGAAATGAGTGATGTCGGCCTTAAAATTATAGGCACAGATGGCCGGGTATATCGTGCTTCTAATCTAATCCTCAATGGTTCTACGGAAACCATCCAAATTAATGTAAGTGATCTGCCCAAAGGAATGTTTATACTTCAGATCACCGACCATAACCAGGTGTTTTTGAACAAGAAATTCATTCGCTAAGTTTGGGATTTTCGTGTACTGATTGAAAAAAAGCGGCTCCGGGGCCGCTTTTTTTTTATTATCAAATGTTGAGCCCACTCCGAAAAGTCTAAAACCCTAAATCTCCTAAAGAGGACTGTGAATAGTTCATTGATTTTCAGCGATTTCCCCTTTAGGGGTTAGGGGTAAAAGAGTTGAAAATCAATGAACTCGGACTTTTCGGAGTG